>JABFSC010000691.1 GCA_013140885.1 Deltaproteobacteria bacterium
CAATACTGCCCCCCGGACCCCGTCCCCCGATCCCTGGTTTGCTCGGGGGCAGTGCATCGAGCACTACGGTGCGGGAGAAGCCTATCTCCCGGTACTCGAAGCCCTGGGGCGGCTGTGTCGTAGTGCTGATGGGGAACGGCTTATCCCATTACTCAATCAGCATGCGCCGACCTGGTTGGTGCAGATGCCGACGTTCCTCAGTCCTCCTGACTACGAAGCGTTACAGCGCAGAACGCAAGGGGTGACGCGCGAACGGATGCTACGGGAGTTAGCAGAAGCGTTGGAAGTGATAACCGCCGAGCGGCCGCTGGTCTTGGTACTGGAAGACCTCCACTGGAGTGATCCTTCGACATTGGACTTGCTCTCGCTGGTGGCGCGGCGGACAGAGCCCGCACGGTTGCTGCTCATCGGGACCTATCGGCCCGTGGATGTCATTACCCATGAGCATCCCTTGAGGAGCGTCAAAGCTGAGTTGCAACTGCATGGGCACTGTCAGGAGTTCGCACTGGAGTTGCTCAGTGAAGCAACGGTCGCGGAGTATCTGGAGATACGACTGGCCACAGGGGCACAGCGGACGACGCTCGTCCACAAGCTTGCGCGGCTCCTACACCAGCGCACCGAAGGCAACCCGCTGTTTCTGGTGGCGATGGTCGAGGATATTATCACTCGCGGTGTAGTCGTGCAGACGGAGGGAGGCTGGGAGCTGCGAGAAGAGCGTGTCAGAGAAGATGAGATTCCGGAGAGCATTCGCCAGTTGGTCGTCTTGCAGCGTGAGCGCTTGGCACCTGAAACCCAACACCTCCTGGGAGCCGCCAGTATCGCAGGGCTCGAGTTCTCGGCAGCGGCGGTAGCCGCCGCGCTTGAGACCACCACAGTCGCAGTCGAACGACAGTGCGAGCAGCTTGTGGAGCGCCACCAGTTTCTGCGACGTGTCGGGGTAGAAGAATGGCCAGACGGCACGTTGGCAGCCCGCTACGGTTTTCTGCATGCCCTGTATCAACAACTCTGGCATGAGCGCGTGAGTCCGACCCAGCTCCAGCACTACCATCTCCGCATCGGAGAACAGAAAGAACTCGCCTACAGAGAGCGCAGCAGGGAGATTGCCGCCGAACTCGCGGTGCACTTCGAGCAGGGGCGAGAGTATGCCAAGGCAGTGCAGTATCTACAGCAAGCGGGCGAGAATGACGTGCGGCGCTCTGCTCATCAGGAAGCGGTTACCCTACTCACTAAGGGGCTAGAGTTGCTTCAGACTCTGCCGGACACCTTGCAACGTACTCAACAAGAACTGTCACTCCACTTGAGGCTTGGTGGCCAGTTGATCATCACCAAAGGGTATGCGGCATCAGAAGTGAAACACACCTACAACCGAGCGAAAGAACTCTGTCAGCAAGTAGGAGAAGTTCCGCAACTTTTTCCCGTGTTGAGAGGACTCTGGGAAGTGTCGATAGAACGAGCTGAGTTACTCGCAGCGCAGGAGTTCGCAGAGCAAATGCTTCGCCTTGCTAAACGTACTCAAGACTCACGTTTTCTGGTGTGGTCCTACGAAGCGCTAGGGAATAACTCCTTCTATCGCGGAGAACTGGGCTCCGCCCGCGCCTTTCATGAGCAGGCTATGGCCCTCTACCAGCCTTCGACATATCGCACCGCTGAGTTTGCGCAGGACCCCGGAGTTTCTTGTCTTAGTATCTTTGCTTTCGTGCTGTGGTGTCACGGATATCCAGATCAGGCTCTTGCGCGAAGTCAACAGGCGTTACGCTTGGCACGAGACCTCTTTTCTCCTTATGATCTCGTCATGGCCTTGAATACTGCCGCATCAGTTCACCACTGGCGAGGAGAACTGGATGCAGCGCAAGCGCTGGAAGCAGCATTGACCACGCTTGCAGATGAGCACGGCTTTCATTACTGGGCAGCCCAAGGCCACGTGCGACGAGGCCGGGCAGGGATAGAACAAGGGCAAGACATCGAGACGGCAGTCGTGCACATTCAATGCGGCATAGGGGAACTGCAGGCAATGCAGTCCGAACTCGCGCGCCCGTATGAATTAGCACTCCTGGCCGAAGCGTACCGAGAAGGGGGAAAATCAGAGGAGGGGTTACAAGCAGTCACCAAAGCGCTCGTCAGCGTAAACGACAAAGGACTCCGCCTCAATGAGGCGTGGTTATATCGGCTCAAGGACGAACTGACGCTACAACAGGGAAAGAAAAAGTCAAAGGACAAAAGTCTCAAGTCTCAAATTCCCAATCCCCAGCCTCCTAGACCCAACACCCAAGAAGCCGAAGCGTGTTTTCTCAAAGCCATCGAGGTCGCCCGCCGGCAGCAAGCAAAGTCCTTCGAGCTCCAAGCCACCACAAGCCTCGCCCGCCTATGGCAACAACAAGGCAAAGTCAAACAAGCTCACACGATGTTGTCCGCGATCTACAATTGGTTCACCGAAGGCTTTGAGACGAAAGACCTCCAAGAAGCGAAGGCGCTTATCGAAGAATTGAAGAATTGAGGCAACGGGTCAGCGAGTGAGTGCTTCCCCCCAATGACTCAATGATCTCCCGCTGACTCAATCACGCAATTCTTCGAGCCACCACCGGCTCATGTCGAATTCAATGGCCTCAAAAGGTTCCGCCCGCGCGCCTTCCGCTCCAACATGGGAACTAGCGACCACCCACTGTTGGCCTTCCAGCCGATAGACTTCCAAAGTCTGCAAGCTGGGATAAATAAGCCAGAGATGACGGACTCGTTCACGAGCGTAGATAGGCATCTTGCGCACTCGATCAATGCGCGCGGTCCCACGGGACACCACTTCACACACCCAATCCGGTGCCAACGTACTATATGGCTCGTCCACGAGAACCGGCATCCGCTCTCGACGCCAGCCGGCAAGGTCAGGAACGAGGATATCCGCCCCCAGGTGCAATTCAGGCTCGAAAAGAATCTGCCACCCACCAGGGCCACCAGGGCCGCCAGGACGACGGTCAAAAGGACTTACATCCTGTCCAATAGACGCTGCCGCGCGAGCATGCGGAAACGCGGGACGTGGCGACGTGATGAGTTCGCCCTCAAGAATCTCGGCGATCAGCATGTCGGGAACCTTGAGGAGGTCTTCGTAGGTGGCCTGACGTTGCGCGGTGTTCATGGGCGCGACTCTAGCATGGCGGCGCTGAGTGAAAAAGACAAAGAAGGACCGGAGACCGAGGACGGGGGACCGGGGATTCAAGACTGGCAGTTGAGAAAAAAACCTTGGCGACAGAACCCTCATCTTTTCTCACGCAGTCATCAGTCCTTTTCCCTCGGTCTCCCATCTCCGGTCTTCGGTCCCCCTTTAGTCCTTGTCTTCATCCCCGGTCCCTCTTATAAGAACCGTGCATCCACAACGCTTATGCCATTATCAGTAGGAATCATCGCCAATCCGCGCGCTGGGAAAGACATTCGCCGTCTCGTCGCGCACGGGTCTGTCCTCGACACCCAGGAGAAGATCTATATCGTCCGCCGTGCCATCATGGGCCTCGAAGGTGCCGGAGTAGACGAGGTCGTGCTATTTCCCGATCCGACCGGAATTGGCACCAAGGCGCTGTCAGGGCTAGGCGGCCCCCTTCGTATCACGCCGCGCTTCCTGGAGATGCCCGTGTACGACGAAGCCGCCGACTCCACCCGTGCCGCGCGGTTGATGCACGAACAAGGCGTGGCGTGCCTGATCGTCATTGGTGGCGATGGCACCAATCGTGTCGTCGCCAAAGGCTGTGAGTCGATGCCACTGATTCCTCTCTCCACGGGCACCAACAACGCCTTCCCACGGTTTCTCGAATCCACGTTAGCCGGTCTCGCCGCCGGGTATTATACCGCCCGGCGTTTCTCGAAGGAGGAGTTCACCACTCCGACGAAACGGCTCAATCTCTATCGCAACGGGCAGTTTGAGGATGTCGCGCTCGTCGATGTCGCCGTGTGTGACTATCAGTTCGTCGGCGCCCGCGCGTTGTGGGAAGTCGAGCGTCTGAAAGAGTTGTTCCTCACCCAAGGACAACCGACCAATATCGGTATGGCCTCCATCGGTGGCATGGTTCATCCCATCCGCCCACAAGACGACGGCGGGCTCTATCTCCAACTCGGTGGCACTGGCCGCACGATCACCGCGCCCATCGGTCCGGGGCTCGTCGCTTCCATCGTCATTCATGCGCATACGCTGCTTGCAATCGGCTCGCGGACTCCCATTAGCTTCGCACCCTCCATCCTCGCACTCGATGGTGAACGCGAGCTGACGGTCAACGCGCACGATCGTTGGGAAGTTGAGGTGTCGTGGGATGGACCGCGCGTCCTGGACATTGAGAAAGTCATGGAAGCCGCGCGTCATGGATAAACCGGCTCCGGTAAAAAGTCTATTTGCCCAAATGCGTCGCGCTCCCTATAATGCTCCCTCACTACTTCACTTGAGGAAAGAAAGCTTCGAACTTCCGCATGAAAACACCAGCGACCGATCCATCACTGC
>JABFSC010000536.1 GCA_013140885.1 Deltaproteobacteria bacterium
GACAGGGTAGGGGCCAGTGAGCATGCCGTTCCCGACATCGTGGGCGACACGCATGTTGCGGGTGTGGCGACTATTGCCGCCACGCATCACTTTTGGTGCCGCTTCGAGGATCAAGACCGAGGCTCCGGCGCGGGCGGCGGTGATCGCGGCACAGAGCGCGGCGTTACCACCACCGGCGATGAGCACGTCGTAAGGCCGCGTCAAGATGTGGTGAGTGTTCACGTGCACGAGCCGATTTCCTTGTCGAAACGCCCCGCCGAGGCTTGTAGAGACGCCCCGCTGGGGCGTCCCGGCATTCTACCCTGGCAGATAGCTGCCACCATTCACGTGAATGGTCTGCCCAGTGATGAAGGCCGCGTCATTGGAGAGCAAGAAGGCCACCGTTGCGGCGATCTCTTCAGGCTTGCCTGGACGCCCGACCGGAATGCCACTACCCATGCGCGCCAATTCGGCATCGGAGAACACCACTTTGAGGCCATCATGGAGAATCAACCCCGGCGCGATGGCATTGACCGTGACACCGTGCCGCGCGAGGTCGAGCGCGGTGGAGCGAGTAAAGCCCGCGATCGCTGCTTTCGCGGCGGCATACGGTCCTTGGTCATCCAGCGGATGATAGGCGGAGAGTGACGCGAGGTTGACGATGCGGCCAAAGCGCTGCTCTTTCATGGCTGGGCTAAAGGCGCGCGTCAAATAAAACGTGCCGTGGATATTGACCCGCAAGGTCCGCTCCCACACCCGCGATTCCGTGCCCGCGCCATGAATACCGGCATTGTTGACCAAGTAGGCGATGTGAATGCCTTTGCCACGGAGCGTGTCCGCCAGGGCGTTGACCTGCTCTTCTTTCGTCACATCGAGTGGATAGAAGGTCACTCGGTGCTGCTGGTCAGCGGGTAGTCGATCCAGCCACGCGCCAGCTTGGTCCTGCGCGCGATCACAGGCGATGATCGTATGTCCTTCGCCCAGCAGTCGTTGAACCATCGCGGTCCCTAAACCGCCGACCGCTCCCGTTATCAGTGTGTGCCCTTGCAGCTGTGTACTCATGGTGATGCCCTCCCTCGGCGCCCGTCGTGGGCATGACCTCTTTACGCTGAACAACCAACTTGCTCAACGTCACTCACTCGTGAGCGCATACACCATGTCGCCGACGAAGCGGCGAAACGATTCGTTCTCGACGAACTGTTTGTAGACCTGCGTGTCATCCTTCAAGAGGATCTGCATCACCTTGCCTAAAGCCTGGTCATGGGCCATGCGCGCGGTATGTGGCGTGTTCTCCTTGGCGTTTTGGTAGGCCGTGTCGGCGGCGACCCGCGGCACGATGTCGTCGCGGATGCGCTTCGCGACGCGGTCAGTGTCGCTGAACAGCGTGCCGAAATGCGCGTTGAACGTCTTGAGAATGTTGCTCAGGCGGTCGAGCTCGGGCTCGGACTTTCGGCCACCCGCGTCTGTCGGCACGGGCTTGATCTCCGCGTCCTTGTCCGCCAGCGCGATGTGCCGCACCGCCTTCTTCTCGACGCGGTAGCTGTCCATGTCGATGGCTTCGAGAATGCCTTTGGCGAGGTCCTCTTCCCTCGGCGCGGGCAGCTTGGGCGTCAGGAGGTTGAGCAGGATGGAGAGCTGCTCCCAGGCGGCGTTGTTGTACGGAAGGAGTGACGAAAGAAAATTGTAGGTGCGACAGAACACCTTGGCCTTGCCCTTGAAGTCCACCTGGCCATCTTCGTCGAGCCTGTTCACATAGACCGCCACGCAGGCATCAAGGATCGGGTCGAGCTGGTCGCGGTCGGCCCCGCCAAGGAACAACTCGACGACCCGTTGCACCTGCTCCGGCGTATACACTTGCGCGGTGTCCAGGGCCGCCTTGAGATCGTGAAGCTTGTTGGGATCGGTCTCCTCGGTCAGCAGCGTGGCGCGATAGTAATCCTGAAACGCATGCGTGATCGCCTCGCTGTTATTCTGGAAATCGAGCACGAAGCAGTCGTGCTTGCGGGGGTGCGCGCGGTTCAGCCGCGACAAAGTCTGCACCGCCTTGATGCCCGCGAGCGGCTTGTCCACATACATCGTGTGCAACAGCGGTTCGTCGTAGCCAGTCTGAAATTTCTCGGCGCAGATCAAGAACCGGTACGGGTCGGTCTGAATCTTGGCGGCGATGTCGCTACTCGCGAAGCCATTGAGTGACGTTTCGCTGACCTTACCGCCGTCGTACGCGTGCTCACCCGAGAACGCGACAAGCGCCTGATACGGACTCTTGCGCTCCTGGAGATAGGCCTTCATCGCGTGGAAATACTGGATCGCCCGCTCAACGCCGCTCGTCACCACCATCGCCCGTGCCTGCCCGCCAATTTTTCCCGCCGCCATCACCTGTTCATGGAAATGGTCCACCATGATTTCGGCCTTGAGGCGGATCGCGTGGTCGTGCCCCTCCACATAGCGGCGCAGCTTCTTCTTCGCTTTCTTGGTGTCGAACTCGGGGTCGTCCTCGGTCTTCTTTACCAGCTTGTAGTAGCTGTCCACCGGCGTGTAGACCTTGAGCACATCAACAATGAAGCCCTCCTCAATTGCTTGTTTCATCGTGTAGCTATGGAAGGGGCGGTGTTTCACCTTGCCCTCGGCGTCGGGCGGGAGGACATGGCCGAACAGTTCGAGCGTTTTGGGTTTCGGGGTCGCGGTGAAGGCGAAGTAGCTGGCATTGGTCAGCATCTTGCGCGCCGCCATGCGTTTTTCGAGCGCCGCGTTCACCTTGTCTTCGGGGTCGGCTTCCGCGTCCTCGTCGTTGTCGTTCGCCGTGTCGCCGAGCGCCTGGTTCATGGCCGTCGAGGTCTTCCCGCCTTGGCTGGAGTGCGCCTCGTCAATGACGATGGCGAAGGTCTTGCCGGCCTCGATGGCGATTTCGTCGAGGATGAAAGGGAACTTCTGCACCGTGGAGATGATAATCTTCTTCCCTTGTTCGATGAACGCGCGCAGGTCGCCGGACCGTTCGGCATGTCCCACGGTCGCGCTCACCTGCATGAACTGCTTGATGGTCTTCTGGAGTTGGTCGTCGAGGATACGGCGGTCGGTCACGACGATCACCGAGTCGAAGACCTCCTGGCCGTCCCGTTTCACCCCGATCAACTGGTGTGCGAGCCAGGCGATGGAATTGGACTTGCCGCTGCCCGCCGAGTGCTGAATCAGGTAGCGAGTGCCCGCGCCGTGGGTGCGGACATCAGCCAGAGCCGCTCGTACCACGCCGAGTTGATGGTAGCGTGGCCACACTTGTCGGCGTTTCTTCTTGCCGGTGCGCGGCTCCTTCTCTTCGATGATCTGCGCATAGTTCTCAAGGATGTCGGTCAGCCCCGCTGGGGTGAGCACCTCTTTCCAAAGGTAGTCCGTTTTGAGGCCATGCGGGTTTGGCGGGTTGCCAGCGCCGTCCTTGTCGCCCTTGTTGAAGGGCAGGAACCACGAATCCTTGCCCGCTAGTTCGGTGCACATACGCACTTCGCCGTCATCCACCGCGAAGTGGACCACGCAACGACCGAACTCAAAGAGCCGCTCGCGCGGGTCGCGGTCGCGTTTGTATTGCTCCACCGCGTTGGCGACCGTCTGCTTGGTCAGACTGTTCTTGAGTTCGAAGGTCGCGATGGGCAGCCCGTTGATGAACAGGCACAGATCGAGCGCGCGGCGCGTCTCGTTGAGACTGTACGCAAGCTGGCGCGTGAGTGAAAAGCGGTTCTGAGCGTGCAGCGCCTGTGCCTTGGCGTTCCCCTCCGATGGCGTGCCATAGAAGAGATCGAAATGGCCAGCGGGATGGTGATCGATCCCCTTGCGGAGCACGTCGATCACGCCACGTTTGCCAATCTCCGAGGACAGGCGCGTCAGGAACTTGAGGCGGTTGATGTCCTTCGCGTCACTCATGCTGGCGATTCCCAGCTTTGTGAATGTCTCGGGCTGAGTGGCGCGCAGGAAAGCGAAAAGCTGTGGCACATCGAGCGCGTGGGCACGGTCATAGCCCTTGGCGCTGCCCGCGAAGTAGCCAGTGCCGCCATAAGGCGCGGGCGGCTCGGCCACCATGTTCGGCGCGACGGCGAGACCATCGACACCGGTCAGGTGACGCATGATGAGGGTTTCGAGACCTCTTTCCGATGTGTCGGTCGTCATTGTTATATTCTCCAGATGCGCGGTCCTGGCATCCCTCCCTATGTTGATGCCTTTGTTAAGCCGTAGAAAACGGAGCAATTCAAACAAAGCATAACCCACTAACCCGCTCTCTGAAGAGGAACTTCGTGCGACGTTGGCTCCAATGCCTCGGCACCTGCCCGAGCCATGGCAGCCCCGACTCCTTGTACTCCGGATACGGCTTGAGGTCGGCGATCATGGCTGGTGGTCCTGTTCATCGCTATCCCAGTATTCGCGATAGGCATTGATGTAGTAGGCGGTGGCCGCAGGGTCGATGTGCCAATAGTGACGGCAGAGTTGCTTGTACATCCGCAGCACGGGTTCGTGGCCGCAGAAGGCGAGCAGGCGATCTAGCGTGTGCTCAATGTGCCGGACATCGCGACTGCGGGTGCGTAAGATGTCGTCAACCACCGGTTGGTATTGGCGCGCGGCCTGCTGCTGAAGAGCCCGCATGTCCTTAGCGAGGGCACCAATCGCTTTGCACAGGGCGTCGTAGTCGCTCATGGTTGATCCTCTCGGCATAGAATCGCGGGCCAACGGGTCCTTGATTGGTAGCAGCTCAATTGTGTCGACGCTGTCGACACAATCTCCTGATCCGAAAAGCATTGGCGGAACTGAATAGCACGATAGAGCGAGCGGAGGGTAAATGCCTGCCCAAACTCATAGATCAATTCTTGCGACACGGTCGCAAGAATTTGTTTGCCGTAGGCTGCTCGCCCTTGCTGAAGGTTCTCCCTGAGCAGGCAGCGCCCTACCTGCCAGCAAAGCAGCGTATAAGTGGAGTTGACGGCTGTCGCAATCCGCTGCCGGGCGGACTGGATGAGCGTCCGCAGATCGGAGAGGAGCGTCGCTTCGTCAATGCGCGCCGGGGCCTTTGTCGCGGACACAAGTGCGGTCGCTTTGGCGGAGCTGCGGCCGGATCGTTTTTGCGGGTTCTTCATGAAGCTGTCCCTCCCTTCAACAGATCATCCAACAACCCCTCGGCCTCGGGGCCATCCTGATTGCCAGTTCGGTCAGGCGTCTCAGCGTCAATCCTCATCGTGAACCTCCTGGGACCGCTCGGCTAACAGACGCTGCTCGCGCACGAGTTCAGCGCGGAGTTCCTCCTCGGAGGGCAACACGAGTGTGTATTTGCTGGCGAAGAGTTGTTCATTGCCGTGCAGGACAGAGTAGCGGACGACGGACTTGTCCTTCTGGGCGCAAAGAATGATGCCAACCGTGGGGTTGTCATCGGGACCACGCCGCAGGTCGTCGTACATACGGACATACATGTCCATTTGACCAATATCTTGGTGAGTGAGTTTGCCGGTCTTGAGATCGAAGAGGACGAAGCATTTGAGCAGGTAGTTGTAGAACACCAGGTCGAGGTAGAAATCCGAGGATTCCGTGCTGATGCGCTGTTGGCGCGCGACGAAGGCGAAGCCTTTGCCGAGTTCGAGGAGGAAGGACTGGAGATTGCCGATGAGCGCGTCTTCCAGTGTGGATTCGAGCAGTTTGCCGGTGTTGGGGAGACCGAGGAATTCCAGCATGACGGGGTCGTGGATGAATTCGCGTGGGGTGACCGCGAGCGGAGCAATCTTTTTGGTGGCCTCTTCACGCAGCGGTTGCCGATCCTGGCTGACTAGCAGGCGTTCGTAGTACAGCGTGTCGATTTGTCGATCCAACACGCGGGTGTTCCAATTCTGATCGGCGGCTTCGTTCATGTACCAGAGACGGGCGGCGGGATCTTCGACCCGTAGCAAGGAGCGGTAGTGCGTCCAGCTCAATTCGGAACGCAGTGCGTTCCAATTTGGAAATCCCGCATAAAATGCCCTCATGTGCCTGAGATTGCGCTCGTCGAATCCTTTGCCGAACTCAGTGGTGAGGCTCGCGGCCAAATCCGCCAGCAAGCGTTTGCCATAAGCGGCCCTGGCCGCACCGCCCTGCTCAAACTCGACGATATGTCGCCCGACGCTCCAGCAGGTGCGCACCTGTACGACATCGACCGCGCGTAAGGCTTGTTGGCGAGCGGTGCGAATGACTTCGCGTAGACTAGTCAGCAGGCCGCCGATGTCATGCGCCTGGGCTGGCACGTTGGCACTTTTCTTTCCTTTCAGGCCACGCTTCCTTTCCATACTCTATCCAACCGTCCCTCAACCTCCTTCTCTCACCATCATCACAAATTGTAAAACTTCACCGCATTCTCCCCCAACACCTTGCGCTGCGTCGTGGGCGGCAGGCCAGCCAGATGCTCCCGAATGGTTTGCACTACGCCGAACGACGCATCAATATGCGGATAGTCCGAGGCCCAGATAAAGTAATCTTCTCCCAGATGTTCAATGATCTTGGCGGTCAGTGATTCATCGGGATCGGCGGAAATGAGACATTGCCGGAAGAAATACTCACTCGGTTTCTTCTTGAGCGGCGTATAAGGACCGACCACTTCATATTTGTGGTCTAACCGATCCAGCCATGCCGAAATCCAGTTGGCTCCGGCTTCGAGCACGGCGCACTTCAAGCGGGGGAACTGCTCGAACATGCCCGCCGCGATCATCTGTGTGAACGCGGCCATCACATCAATAGCCAGAAAGGCGAAGCCAAACAGGCCAAAGCTGTCACGTCGTAAGGCCCATTCGTGAAACGTCGGCTGGTCGCGGACGATGACATGAAAGGCGACCGGCAGGTCGAGGTCTTGCACCGTCTCCCAGAAGCGGGTGAACGACGGATCGTTTAGTTGCTTGCCACCGCGAGCGGGCAAGTCCGGCGACAAGAACACCCCACGGCAACCATCCTTGCGGGCGCGGATCGTTTCTTCCACCGCGCCTTCGGGATCAAGCAATGAGATGTGCGCGATGGGGACGAGTCGTTTCGGATTCTCGCTACAGAAATCCACCAGCCAGCGGTTGTAGGCTCTGGTATAGGCGAGCGCGAGTTGGGCATCTTGCACCGCGCCTTCCCAACAGATGCCGAGGGTTGGATAAAGCAACGCGATGTCAATGTTCTCGTGATCCATCACTTGCAGGCGCGCTCGTGGATCGTAGGCTCCAGGAGGGCTGCCTTCGGCGTAGGTTCTCTTGCCGCGACTTTGCAGCGGCTTGGTGTCCATGCCAATGCCGCCCAGCATCCCCAATACCCCACGAAGAATTTCCATCGGCTTGTTATCCAATAGCAGCACTTCATAGCCCCGCTCGTCACGCTCAATGCGCAAGGCGCGGTCGCGGTAGCGCGGGTCGATATATTTCACCCACGTGTCAGCCGGCTCTAACAGATGGCCGTCAGCGTCCACCACGGGCCCCAGTTTTTCGCTCTGCATCATGTTCTCTTCCTCATTGTTCAGGTTGACTGCAAGGCGACAAACTATAGGCACCGGGGTGAGCACCGCAAGCGGAGCACCATTTCGCGGAGACGTACGGCAACTCTTGCAAGCGTTCAAGAAATCGCCCATGATTCCCGGAGTTTTGCACCCAAGGGAAATAGCGACTCGCGACACAGCCGCAACAAGGAGGGACAGCATGTTCAGAATCGGCAAACTCTTTCATCTCACCCACGTGGTGGACGACCTCGACGCTGTTGACGCATGGTACGACGACGTTTTCTCAGTGAAGCGCTTCTATAAAGGCTATGAGAAACTGGCTGGGCGTGATGCTTCCCTGCTCTGCATTGGTGACGTGATTATGGAACCAATGATGCCAGCGAAGAGAGAAAACCTACGCAACTTGTCGGTCAAGAAGTTCCATGACCGCTTCGGCCAGCATTTCCATTCCATCGCCTGGTATGTCGATGATGTCGAGGACATCTCCGCGCGGCTCGACCAAGAGAAGCTACGTCTGTTCAACATCGTCGGCGCGCAAGTCAAACCGCCGCATAAGATGGCCGCGATCTGGACGCATCCGCGTGAGACCCCTGGTCAGTTAGAATTCGCCTTGGCGGGCGACTTCACCAAAGACCCGCGGTTTGAACCAACCTGGTCGAATGTCCCGTGGCGCGAGCATCCCCTCGGTATTGAACGCGCCTCGCATATCGGCGTGGTCGTTGGCGACTTCGCGAAAGCGAAGCATCTCTACTGTGAGGTCCTGAACGGGGCCTTGCTCATTGAGGAAAACACGCCGGGCCGCAAGAAAAGCGCGTTCGTCGCCATTGGCGAAGACACCGTTGTGGAATTGATTGAGCCTGCTTCATCGACCACGCCTGAAGGTCGCGATCTCGATAAGAATGGCGAAGGTATCTATTCGCTGATCTTTAAGACAAAGGACCTGAACAAAGCGCGTGACTTCCTCACCGCAAAGAAGATGCGGCCTGAACCGGAGGGCGCGGACTCGCTTGTCCTCGGACCAGACCAAGCGTTTGGCATGGTCGTCGGCTTTACGCAACGCACTTTGCCACGTGATCCTCGCTCATAAAAGGAAAAATCACTTGATCCCCCTCACCCTAGCCCTCTCCCAGCCGGGAGAGGGAATTTTGGAGCCCCTTGAACAGCCTCACGCCAATGCACTTTCCAAGGTTTACTGAAGCGGACCACCAACAATTGGCCGCCGTGCTCAATCAGCTCTCCTCCGCGGCTCGTGAACATTTGTTGCGAAGCATGGAGGCGGTGGCGGTCATTGATGAGCGCCCACTCCTGAGTATCCTCCCCTTGCTCGGTCCCACGCTCCGCTTACTCCCTTCAGCGAGTTGCACGACTGTTCTGGCCCACGTCGCGCAACTTGCTCTCGCATTTCCTGCTGGCATCGTGCCCCTCTTTCGGACCCTGGGGCGCGCGTATGACACGGCGGGTGAACAGCGCACGATAGAATGGATCACGATTGGGGCCGCGATCGCCAATCGTAACCCCAGTGCCGGAGAGGCATTCTTCTCGCTCACGTCCCGGACAAGTCTCTTGGCGCTCCGTGGAGCATCACCAACTGTGTATCTGAGTGATATTCAGGGCGTGTTACTCAAGTATCTCCACATGCTCAGCGGCACGGCCATTGGACTTACTGATACGGACACGGTCTTGTTTCCTCCACCTTTGGCGGAAGGGGACGGCACGGTGATCCCACTGCCGTTCCGCATCGAACGGTTCGCCACGTATGAGGAGAATTTTCGCCTCTATCGTGTCCTGGTGGCGCATCATGTGGGGCGGCTCCTGTTTGGCACCGCGCAGTGTTCCCCGGCGCGGCTGTGGCCGGCGCTGGCGTTATCCGTCTATACGGTGGTGGGAACCGAGGTTGTTTCGCCAACCGACCTGGACTCATACTTTCGTCTGTTCCCGCGGCCAGATTTGCTGGAGTCGCTCTTTCTCCAGATTGAAGGCAAACGCACGGCGGGCCGTTTGGCCGCGCTGTATCCTGGCTTACGGGCCGACCTAGCCTGGGCGGAATCGTTGTCCGGCTTTACGTCTCCTGAAGTGACGGTGGTGCTGTCGCATCTCTCAGAGTCGGTCTGGACGAATCTTCATGCCAGTGGCACGACCGCCGATGCACTGTTGCTCGCCTCTCAGCTCTACGCACGCTTCTTACGGCATGCCGCGCCACTCCCAGCGGACGCCGTGTCCTTCGCTCCCCATGCGCCTATTGATGATGAGGCCACGGACGCGCTGGCATTTCTGACCGGTGTGGAACTCGATGGAGATACAACGGACGATTTCTCAGACACGGAAGCGGACGCCGCGCGGCGACGGCAGGCGTTGACGCTCACCGACCTCCGTTATGTGTATGATGAGTGGGATTTTGCCATTGGCGACTATCGCCCGCACTGGTGTGAACTCCGAGAGGTGCCCCTGCCCAGCGATGAGGGCGCGTTCTTCTCACGTACGGTCGCACGGTACGCGGATCTCATTCCCGACATCAAACGGGAATTTCAGCATCTCCGGCCACGCATGTACCGCCAGGTCACGGGACTTGAGGATGGGGAAGAGGTCGATCTCAATGCTGTGGTCAATGCTCGTGTGGATCGCCATATCGGCCTCTCGCCATCCACCAAACTGTACATGGCGCGACAATTGGTCGAGCGCGATGTCGCCGTCTTGTTTCTCGTTGATGTGAGTGCCTCGACCGCCGCGCCACTGGTGGAGTCGCAGGACCGCCAGGTGCTCGACCTGATGAAAGAGGCAATGGTGCTGCTGTCCGTGGCGCTGGAGGAGCTGGGTGACGCTTACGCGATCTACGGATTTTCCAGCAATGGCCGCCGCGATGTGGAAGCCTATCCCGTCAAAACCTTCGCCGAGTCGCTCTCGTCCGAAGTCCAGGGGCATATTGGCGGACTGACCGCGCGAGGCAGTACGCGCATGGGGACAGCGGTGCGCCATGCGACCCGCAGACTCAAGGAGGTCGCCAGCCGCGCCAAATTGTTAGTGCTCCTGAGCGACGGTTACCCCGAAGACGCGGGCTATGGCAAAGCGGTGATTCCACCACTGTATGGACTGCGCGATACCATGATGGCGTTCCGTGAAGCCGAACGCAGTGGCATCACCCCGTTTTGTTTGACCATTGATAAAGCCGGACATGATTACCTGCGTGAGATGTGTCCGGCCTCGCGATATATGGTCATTGAGGACGTACTGTCCCTGCCGACGGAGCTGCCGAAAATCTATCAGCGCTACCGGGCGCGGTTGGTCTAGGGGGGCATTGAGAGAGGGTGAAAATCCTGAAACACACTCAGCTCAGCGGAGGATGACATGGATTTTCACTTTTCCCCTCAAGAAGAGGCATTTCGCCAGGAAGTACGGTCGTGGCTCGCCGCCAATATGCCGCCCTCTTACGCGGCGGATTCCTTTGAAGAACGCAATGCGGATGATCGCTTCGAGGTCCAACTCGCTTGGCAACAACAATTGCATCAGGGCAACTGGGTTGGGATCCATTGGCCCAAAGCCTACGGCGGACGCGGCGCGACGATTTTGGAGCAGGTGATCTACGCCGAAGAAATGACGCGCGTGCATGCCCCTGGCATCGCCAATCCACTGGGGGTGATGTTGGTGGGTCCCACCTTGATTCACTGGGGGACGGAGGAACAGAAGCAGCGTTTCATTCCCAAAATTCTGTCCGCCGAGGAAATCTGGTGTCAGGGCTACTCAGAGCCCGGCTCTGGGTCGGACCTCGCCTCGTTGCAAACCCGCGCGGTAGAGGATGGCGATTTCTTCGTCGTCAATGGCCAGAAGGTGTGGACGAGTAACGCGCATCGCGCGGACTGGTGCATCTTATTGGTCCGCACGGACCCCAACGCGCCAAAACATCAGGGCATTACCTATCTCTTAGTGAACATGAAAACACCGGGAGTCACGGTGCGGCCGCTCGTGCAGGTGACCGGTGACGCGGAATTTAACGAGGTGTTCTTCGAGGACGTGCGCGTGCCCAAGAGCAACATCGTCGGCGAATTGAACCGTGGTTGGCAGGTGGCGGTGACGACGTTGATGTTTGAACGGGCCAATATCGGCATGGGGTTTCAACTCGAACCGGTCATCCAGCAGCTTATTGATCTCAGCAAGCGCGTGACCTCCAATGGTACCCCAGCGTGGGAAGATACGTCCGTGCGCCAGCGGCTGGTCCAGTTGCTGACCGAAGTGCAGGCGCTCAAATATAACGGGTATCGCAACTTGACCCGGCAACTGCGCGGCTCGCCGCCGGGACCGGAGGGGTCTCTGGCCAAACTCGCTGGTAGTGAGTTGACGGTACGGATCGCGCACTTCGCCACGGAGTTGCTTGGCCCCTACAGCCAGTTAGCCTTGGGGTCGCCCCACGCGTTCGACAGCGGCAAGTGGAGTCGGCGCGCGCTGTCTTCACGGCTGATGACGATTGCCGGCGGTACCTCGGAAATCCAACGTGGGATCATCGGCGACCGCGTGTTGGGATTACCAAAGGGGTAGGACGAACCTTGGCGCGTTATTCCTTGAGCGTGAGATACGCGCGCTTCTCGTAGGGAAAATCTTGCAGGTCAAAATCCGTTCGCAGGTAAGGAAGACGCGGATTGAGATAGTACGCGCGAATCTCGGCGATGAGGTCCCCGCGAAACACGTACCACTCCGCGCCGCGCACGAGTTGCGGCTTGGCCTGTCCCGCGGGTGTCCAGCGCATCGTCCATTCGATCACCGCCTCATCGCCTTGCACCAGCGCGTGATCGACCACCCAGAGGCCACTGACGCGCGGCTGCATCTTCGCCCAATAGGTGGCCAACGCCTCCGCGCCCCGGATCGCGGCGTGCTGGGTGAAATAGTGCACGACATCCGCCGTGAACGTGGATTTCATCAGCTCCACGTCCGCGGTGTTGCAGCCGTGGTAGTAGCGGGTGATGGTGTCAACGTGGGGGTGGGTTTCAGCCATTGTCGAGTTCTCCTCTGCGCCAAGGCGGTTCATAAGCCCGTGGAGTCTGATGGGAGGACGATGTGGAGCACACTCCCCGCTCTCCTCTCGGCCCATACCTTGCGGAGTAGAGGTATGGGAATTCGTTCGGGAAGGCAATTCCAGAGCAACGGAAAGGGATGGAGAGGACGTATGCGGCTGTTCCAGCGACTGAAGGTCCGGTCGGATGCGGGCTTTTTTCACCGCGTGGCCAAGCGCGGGTGGGAACGCAGTGGCCATTTTACGTTTACGGGGGAATCTTCGGCCCTGCGCGCGTGGCTTACCGCACGCCTGCCAGCCCAACAAAAAGTGCTGACCTTGGGGTGTGGGACTGGGGAACTGGAACGGGTGCTGCGACGCGCAGGACACCATGTGGTGGGTGTCGATGTAGTGCGGGAGATGCTGAAGGTCGCCCAGCGGCGCGGTATTAAGCGAGTAGTTCAGGCAGACGCGCACTTTCTCCCCTTTCGCGCGGCGGCTTTCGATGTGGTGATTCTTCCCGAAACGCTTGGTTATATCGAGGTGCAGCGTGTCTTCCGTGAGGTCGCGCGAGTCCTCAAAGCGCGGGGACGC
Source organism: Deltaproteobacteria bacterium (assembly GCA_013140885.1). Lineage (GTDB taxonomy): Bacteria > Desulfobacterota > Binatia > Bin18 > Bin18 > JABFSC01. The sequence goes on from JABFSC010000536.1 coordinate 13,014, forward strand.
TTTCTCATTACTTCCTATCCCGTCCATTTTTTTGCCCACGTCACGTATCGAAAGTTATCCACCGCGCGCATCGTCCGTGGACTTGCGCGCGGTGGGTTTTCAGTACGTGAGCAGCGCTTTCTCGTGGTGAAACCGAGAAGTGTGCGTGAGGTGGACGTGGAGCGCGAGAGTGTGCTGCTTTACCTGCTGGCGAAGAAGAACGTTCGCCAGCGCCTATCTTAGGAGAGGGGTTTATAGCCAACGCCCCAGACTCGTAGCAGGTCCTGGCATCCGTCATCGAAGGTTCGCGTGAAATCGATCATTTGAAAGATTGACAATGTCCATGAGAGGCGTTCATGGTCACAGGATTGATAAAGAAGTGGGACGATTCGATTCCCAAAGTGGCGCTGTTGGAGTGCAAACAACATCTCGCGCTTGACCCACACGGACTCTATCGACTGTGGGGAAAGCACCAGCACGAACCAATCACATCGACGAAGTGCCGCGCCAATCTCATCGTGCCACTCCTGGGCGCCAAGGATATTCGTGCGGCTGTACCACACTGGAACACCGTGGCGCTGGAGCATTTGCGCGAGGGGCTCGACAAATTGCCTATCAGCATCCGTATGCGAAAGAAAAACTTCGGCTGGAATCATGAGGAGATGAAGACATTCACGCCGCGTTCAGCAGGACCTGAGCAATTTGCTCCAAGTTCTCTTCTTTATTGTCGTCGGCGAGTTTGAGCATGTTCAGACGGTGCAGAATCCACGGAATTTGTTCCTGCGCACATTCTTCCGACACGGAGGAGACAAGCACCGGAATCAATCGTTTGCGGTAGCGCTTCTCGCTGAGGGCGTATTCAATGTCGTGGCGTACCCAATTGGATTGCAAAGCATCTGGGGTAAGCAATACCACCATTGCTTCAGACTCCCGGAGAGCCTCGGCAACTCGTTCCGCCCAGTTCTCTCCAGGCAGGATCTTTTGGTCATCCCAGACCTCCAATCCCGCCTTTGTGAGAACCGTGGCCACTTTCTTCGCTAGCGCGATATCTTGCGCGGCATGACTGATAAAGACTTTCATAAACGGCAGCATATTCCAGAAACATGGGAAAGAACAGCCATTTTCAGCCGAGAAAATTGGACAGGCGACACGAGAGGCTCCCCTCTTTAATGAGAGCGCAACGCCAACACACTGCCCTCGCCATCGCCAGCGATGTATACCGTGCCATCGGGCGCGACCGCGAGCCCACCGGAAAATTCCATCGGCCCACGCGAACAACCTGGTGGATCACCAACCGGAAGAGACGAAGCCAAGATTTGTCGTTGCTTGGTATTGACG
>JABFSC010000758.1 GCA_013140885.1 Deltaproteobacteria bacterium
GAGTAAACTCACCAGCGGAGAGGGTGGTGGTAATGGCGATTTGCGGAATCGCCTCCTGTGGTCGATCACCCAGCAGTTGCAGGGCGATGATCTTCGCGGCATCAACAGGACTACCACCACCGAAACTAATAATCATATCGGCCCGCGCCTCACGCGCCCGCACGACGGCCTCGTCCACATTGGAGCTCGGCACGTGTTGCTGACAGCCGCTATAGGTGCCCACCCAGCGGTCTTCGAGCAGCGTTTCCAGCTTGCGCACCAGATCGGTTTTCGTCGCCATGCTCTTGCCGGTGACAATGAACGCGCGCTCCTTGCCCCAGCGGTCCATTTCCTTGGGCACGTGCGCCAGTGACCCGGCTCCGAAGATGACTTTTTCCAACAAAGGGAATTTGTATTCGCGAATCATGGAACCTCCTCACCAATCGAAATATCCTGATGTTACGTAGCGGCGATTATTCGGCTGACCTCTCCGATTTGTCAATGCGCTTGCACGGAATTGGGTTCTCCGTCACAGTTTCGAGCGGGAGGATACAAGATGCGACATGGAGTGATAGCCCTCGCGCTGCTTATCCACGTGGGAAGTGTTGGCGCGCACCCGATTGATGAAAGCAAGGTCATAGACCTGACGTACACGTTCGACGAGCACACAATTTACTGGCCAACGGCCAAGCCGTTCCACATGGAGATTGTCTCCTCAGCCAAGACGGCGGGTGGCTATTGGTATGCCGCCAACAATATCTGCCTCGCCGAACATGGCGGTACCCACATGGATGCGCCCATTCATTTCGCCGAGGGTAAACGCGCAGCCGATGAAGTGCCCATCCAGCAGTTGATGGGACCAGCCGTCGTCGTCGATGTCCGTAGCCAAGCCGCCGCCAATTCGGATTATCGACTCACGGTTGAGGACCTCACCGCATGGGAAAAAGCGCACGGTCGTATCCCCAAGGGCGCGCTCGTGGTGATGCTCAGTGGCTGGGGCACGCGGTGGCCGGATAAGAAGCGGTATTTAGGCACGGATCAAGCCGGTGACGTGGCGAATCTGCATTTTCCCGGCTTTTCCCGTGAAGCGGCGGAGTTCCTCGTGTCACAGCGAGAGATTGATGGCATTGGCGTGGACACACCGAGTATCGACTACGGACAGTCGAAAGACTTCATCGTTCATCAGATCATCAACGGAGCCAACATGCCCGGCCTCGAAAACATCGCGAACCTGGAGAAACTACCAGCGACCGGCGCGACACTGATCGCGTTACCGATGAAGATCGCCAAGGGGTCGGGTGGACCGGCGCGGATTATCGCGGTGATGCCGTAGGGCATAAACCGTAAATATGTAAAACGTAACCGCCCCGCCCCAATTACGTACTACGTTTTACGCCTTACGGTTTACCCCTTGATCTGCGCCAAGCGCTCGCGCATTTCTTCCAGCCGTTGGCGGACCGTGCGAATTTTCTCTTCCAGAACCTCGTGCTTTTCGCGAATAACGGCAAGTCGGCGTCGCAGGTCCGCTGTCCGATCAATTCCCAAGGCATCATCGTGATGGGCCAGTTCTTCCTCCATCGTCTCGATGCCCCGTCCCATCTTGATGGTCTCGACCATCCAAAACCGGTATTCCTCTTCCAGCGTTTTGAGGCTCTGTTCAATCTCGCTTTTGGTGTGCATACCGTCACCCCTTTCTCTCGCGGAATTTCAGTGTATACGTCCCACCTTGACTGGGGGCAAGACGGCGGACGACCAGCGCCTTTCACACCCCGCACTGTTTCTGGTAAGGTGCCGCCAAACTTGAAAAGGGGGATTCGCACATGAGCGGCGTGAAAATCGGGATCGGGTTTGGTTTGTGGCGTTTGGGCATGCCGAGCCCAACCACTATTTGTGACTATGCCGAGCGGGCCGAAGCGGTCGGCATCGACTCCATCTGGCTGTCCGATCACATCGTGTCGCGCATTCCAGATTTGGACATCACCTGCATTATGTCCATGTTCGCGGCTCGCACCAAGAAGATCAAAATGGGCCCCAGTGTCCTTACCCTCCCCGCTCGCGACCCCGTGCAGGTCGCCAAAACCTACGCCACGCTCGACTATCTCACCGGCAGTTGTAACCGGGTGATTCTCGCGGTCGGCCTCGGCAGCGATCCCCGCGATAGCATCGCGTGTGGTATCAACCCCGACGAACGGGCGAAGCGCATGGAAGAAGGCGTGCAGGTGCTGCGCAAGCTGTGGGCGGGCCCCAATGTCACGCACGAAGGGAAGTTTTATAAATTCACCGATGTGACGATTGAGCCACGCCCGGCGAAAGGCTCGCTAGATGTGTGGATCGGTGGCAACTCCGACCTCGCCATCAAACGCACGGCTCGCTATGGCGACGGCTGGTTTCCGTCATTCGTCACTCCGCAAGATTTCCAATCGGGGATCGCGAAACTCATGGACTATGGTCGGCAGTATGGGCGAGAGATGAATCCCCGTGAGGCTGGCGTCTTGATCTTCACGCATATCAATGACAACAAGGCCAAGGCTGAAGAAATCACCCAACAGTTTTTCAAGGGCTTCCCGCTGCCCGCCGAATCAATGGCCGCGCGCTGCGCCATCGGCTCGGCGAGCGAATGTATCGAGAAAGTGCAGTCGTATGTCGACGCGGGATGCAGCAAGTTCGTCCTGTGGCCGATCGTGCCGCCGGATGAACTGGTGCCGCAGATTGAGCGATATGGGCGGGAGATTGTGCCCCGGTTTTCCTGATGGTCCAAGGTCCAAGGTCCAAGGTCAAAAATAGAGACTTGAGATTTTAGACTTTGGACTTCAGATTTTAGACCTTGGACTTTAGACCTTGGACTTTAGACTTCTTGGGACTGAGATGGACATTTTTGATTGTATTCGTTCTCGCCCGGCGATACGGAAGTTTCGGCCAGAGCCGATTCCCGGCGCGGTGGTCAAGAAAATCCTCCACGCTGGACAGCAGGCGCATTCGCAACGCAATCGTCAGCCGTGGCGCTTCGTGGTGATTCAGGACCGAGAGATGCTCAAACAGATTGGCGCGCTTGCTTCGTCTGGCCCGTATATCGCCGATGCCCCAATGGCGATCGCGCTCGCCGTTGAAGGAGCGAAGAATCCGTATATCGATGCCACTCGCGCGGCTGAATGTCTCATGCTCGCCGCGTGGGGCGAAGGCGTCGGCTCCTGTTGGGTCGGCGGGTTGGACCGACCTGCGATGAAAGAACTGCTCGGCATTCCCGCCGAAGCCGAACTGGTCACCGTCATCCCCTTCGGCTATCCAACCGACGACGAAAAAAACCAAAAGAAAGTACGGAAACGGCTGGAGAAGATCGCCTTTCGTGAACGCTACGGTCAGCCGTATCAATAGGTGCTAGGTGTTGGGTGTTAGGGGCTAGGGTAAGAACTCGTCCTTGGCACCCAGCCCCTAGCACCCAACACCCAGCACCCAACACCCATTATGGATCGCATCGAAAGTAAAATTCGCACCACCACCCCAGAGTTTCAAGCCAATGCCGACCACCTGAAAAACCTGGTCGCGCAACTCAAGAAAACCACCGCCGAAGCGCAACTCGGCGGCTCGGAAGAATCGCGCAAACGGCACAAGGAGCGCGGCAAGTTGCTCGCGCGCGAACGCATTGAGGCGCTCGTTGACCCCGATACCCCACTGCTCGAACTCTCGCCGCTCGCCTCCTATGGCATGTATGACGATCCTCCGTCCGCTGGCATCGCCACCGCCATTGGTATGATTCATGGGCGCGAGGCGGTCATCGTCTCCAACGACGCCACCGTCAAAGGCGGAAGCTACTACCCGATCACGGTCAAGAAACATCTGCGCGCCCAAGAGATTGCCCAAGAGAACAACTTGCCGTGTGTCTATCTGGTCGATTCGGGTGGCGCCAATTTGCCCTATCAGGCGGACATCTTTCCTGACCGTGAACACTTTGGCCGGATTTTCTACAACGAAGCGCGGATGTCGGCGCTGGGCATTCCACAAATCGCCGTCGTGATGGGCTCTTGCACGGCGGGTGGCGCGTACGTTCCAGCGATGGCCGACGAAAATGTCATCGTCAAGGAACGTGGCACGATCTTTCTCGCTGGTCCGCCTTTAGTGAAGGCCGCGACTGGGGAAGAAGTCACGGCGGAAGAACTCGGCGGTGGCGATGTGCATACCCGGATTTCGGGTGTCTCCGACCATCTCGCGGAAGATGATGAGCACGCCCTCGAAATCGCCCGCTCGATTTTCGCCAATCTGCCCCGCACGCGGAAATTCCCGCTGGATCACGAAACGCCGGAACCGCCCGCCTATGATCCCGCCGAATTGTATGGCGTCATCCCCCGCGATACGCGCATGCCCTATGACGTGCACGAACTGATCGCGCGCATGGTCGATGGCAGTCGCTTTCACGAGTTCAAGGCCCGCTACGCCACGACGCTGGTCACCGGCTTTGCCCGCATTCACGGCTATTTGGTGGGCATCGTCGCC
>JABFSC010000702.1 GCA_013140885.1 Deltaproteobacteria bacterium
AAATACCTCCAGCCGGGATCGACTGGATTTGCCTGAGCCCCAAAGCCGGAGCGGAGCTGCTACTCCGGCGCGGCAACGAACTCAAGCTCATTTTTCCCCAAGCTGGCGCGGCCCCAGAGCAGTTCATTGAGCTTGATTTTCAGCACTTCTTTTTGCAACCGATGGACGGACCGCACCGTGTCCGCAATACGGAACTCGCGGTGCGGTACTGCCTGACACACCCGCAATGGCGTCTGAGTTTGCAAACACACAAGTTGTTGGGCATCCCCTGAATGTGTCGCGATACGACTGGCCGCTCGGAATAAGGTGCTCACTTTCTGTCGAGCGCGCGATACTGAATCGCCTCCGACAAGTGGGAGCCGCTAATTTTTTCGTCACCAGCGAGATCGGCGATGGTCCGAGCGACCTTGAGAATGCGAGTGTAAGCACGTGCGCTCAAGCCCAGGCGGGACATCGCGGTTTCTAGCAGCTTCTCTCCAGCGGCTTCGAGCTGGCAGAATTTGCGAATATCACGGCTGCTCATTTGCGCATTACAAAAAATCGTCCGCCCCGCGAAGCGCTTGAGCTGCCCTTCCCGCGCCTGATTAGCCCGCGCGCGAATCGTGGCGGAGTCTTCACTCGGCGTCCGCTGACTTAACTCCTTGTATTTGACCGCCGGGACCTCGATCTGAATATCAATGCGATCCAGGAGCGGCCCGGAGATTTTGGCTCGATAGCGCTGCACTTGTTGCGGGGCGCAGGTGCACTCGTGTTGGGGATCGCCCAAGAAGCCGCAGAGACAGGGATTCATCGCACACACCAGCATGATGCTGGCCGGATAGGTGATCGACCCCACGGCGCGTGAAATCGTCACTTTGGCGTCCTCCAACGGTTGCCGCAGCACTTCCAACACATTCTTGCGAAATTCCGGTAACTCGTCGAGAAACAAGACGCCGTGATGCGCGAGCGACACTTCCCCTGGCTTTGGCATCGCGCCACCGCCAATTAAGCCAGCATCGGAGATGGTGTGATGGGGAGAACGGAACGGGCGCGTGGCGATTAGCGCTTGCCCATCCATGAGTCCGGCCACGCTATGCACTTTGGTGGCTTCGATGGATTCCGCCAGCGTCATGTTGGGAAGGATGGTCGGCAGCCGTCGCGCGAGCATGGTTTTGCCCGCGCCTGGTGGGCCAACTAACAGCACGTTATGTCCCCCAGCGGCGGCGACCTCAAGGGCTCGCTTCACATGTTCCTGCCCTTTCACATCGTTGAAATCCACTTCGTACCGAGAATGGGCGTTGAACACAGCTTCGAGGTCAACTTTCGTTGGGGGGATTGGTTGATCGCCGTTCAAGAAGAGAAACGCTTCACTGAGAGTGGAGACCCCAATAATCTCGATCCCCTCGACCACGGCGGCCTCTTCGGCGTTCTCCGCTGGAACCACCAGTCCCTTGAGTCCTTGCGCGCGTACCATCACCGCGAGTGGAAGCGCGCCGTGCACGGGCTTCACTCTGCCATCAAGCGACAACTCTCCGAGCAGCGCGTAGGTCGCCAGTCGCTCTTTCGCCAAGATGCCTTCGGCGGCGAGAATGCCCAGCGCGATCGGAAGATCATACGCCGAGCCTTCTTTCTTCAAGTCGGCGGGCGCGAGATTGACAGTGATTTTCCGTGGCGGGAATTCATAGCCAGAGTTCTTGATCGCCGATCGGACGCGATCCTTACTTTCGCGGACCGCGCCTTCTGGCAAGCCGACCGTGGTGAACTGTGGCAAGCCGAGGGTCGTATCGATCTCGACCTCGACCTGAAGGCCATCAATCCCAACTAACGCACCGGAGAGAACTGTCGCAAGCATCGTCCCGTGGTGCTAGCGAATGTGGCGGGAAAAAGCAAGGAACGTTTCGCCATAGGCCGCGCACTCCGTGAGTGCTAAGGTACCGCCCGGTAGTAATGACTCACGAAAAGGAGGGCTTCTGTATGGCTCGGCTAGGTATTGTCGCGGCGAATTTTTCTGGTTTGTCCTTTGCGGAACTTCAGCAACTGGCGCGTGAGGCGGAATCGGCGGGGATCGAAGCGATCTTTTCGCCGGAATTCATGAACGACGCGCTGGCCAATTGCATGATCATGGCCCAGGCGACATCGAAGATTAAAGTCGGCACCTGGATCGCGAATATCTATCTGCGGCATCCCGCGCTGTGCGTGCAGACGGCGGTGGCCATTGATGATGTCTCCAAAGGGCGGCTGATTCTTGGTCTTGGCGTTAGCCATCGTCCACTCGTCGAAGGGATATATAAGGAGGACATGGGACAACCTCGTGAACTCCTGCGCAACTATATTACGACCGTGCGCGATGTCGCCGCGGGCAAGGGCTATGCTGGTGCGCCGATGTCACCACGCGCGGCGACCTACAAAATTCCGATCTACGTTGGAGCACTGGCGCTTGGGACGGTTGAGTTAGCGGCGGAGCTGGCGGATGGCGTGATGCTCTACCTGTGTCCGATCAACCGCATGCCGAAAGTGCAGAACGCGATTGAACGGGGCGCAGCCAAGGGTGGGCGCAAGGTCTCGGCGCTAGATGTCACCACTGGGCTTCCGGCGTGTATCAGTGAGGACATGAACGCGGCGATGGCGGCGGCGAAAAACAATCTCGCCTTTTATGGGAGCCTACCGTTCTACAATAAATTGTTCCAAAACAGTGGCTTCGTGAAGGAAGCGGCGCTGCTGGCCGAGGGCAACCCGGCGGGCGTGTCGGACCGCATGGCGGATGAAGTGTCGCTGATTGGCCCTCCGTCTCGTTGTCGCGAACGGCTGGCCGCGTTTCGTGAAGCCGGAATCCAATTGCCGATTCTCACGACCGTCCCCGTCGGCGACCAGAGTTATGTTGATGCGGTGCGGACGGCGATCAAGACGTTTGCTTGAAGAAGTCGCGGGCCAGTCACGGACAAGTCGAAGACCAGTCCCAGGCAAGTCCTAAGCCAGTCCGGGACTCGTCTTTGACTGGCCTGCAACTAATTCGAGACTTGTTCTGAACTCGTCTTTGACTGGCCTAAGATTGGACCGAGACTGGTCTCCGGAATTTCCCACCGCTCGCCAATCGCCATGACACGAATGGGGTCGAAGCTGCCACCGGCAGCTTCGACCACGCGCCGCAATTCACGGGGCGGTTCATCAATCGGTTCGTCCGTGAGGTCGAACGTGCCCCAGTGACAGGGCACCATCCATCGCGCCTTCAGATCGAGAAACGCTTGATATGCCTCACGGGGGTTCAAGTGTGAATAGCGCATGATCCATCGTGGTTCGTAGGCACCAATCGGAATCATGGCCACGTCAATCGGCCCGAAGCGTTTGCCCACTTCAGTGAAGCCGTGAAAATAGCCCGTATCTCCCCCAAAGTAATAAGTCCGCTCTCCCGACGAGATCACCCAGCCACACCACAGGGTCGAATTTTGTCCCTGCTCAATGCGTTGCGACCAGTGTTGCACCGGCACGCACGTCACCTTCCAACGCCCATGTTGCGCGGTTTGCCACCAGTTTAGCTCGACCACACCCTTCCGCCCCTTCTTGCGAAACCAGTCCGCTAACCCCATCGGCACGAACCACGTGACCGAATCAGGCAGCGTCTCGACTGTGTAGGCATCAAGATGGTCGTAATGATTGTGCGACACAACGGCGAACGCCGATCCTGGAATTGATGAGATCGGCACTCCGGGCGGATGATGTCGTTTGGGAATGAGCGCACGGGTGTTGAACTGGGGGTCGGTGAGGAAGATGTCGTCATCATCATGGACGACGAATGTGGAATGCCCCACCCACGTGACGGACGCGGAATTTTCGCGAACCGCGAACGACGCGCCGTCATTCGTGACACGCGGAATATCCAACGGATCGCGCCATTCTCCACTATAGGAACTTTGTGACACCGCCCAGCGGAAGATCGTACTCCACTGTTTCTTTTGTGGGAGCCAGGGGTTCAACCACGCTCCGGGTTCCCCATTGGATGCGTAGAGAGAAGCAGGGTCCGCTGGAACCACCGGTGGACGATCCGTAGGAACCGAGCAGGCAACGAGGAGAAGCAGCAGCAGGAGAAAAAGCCCAAAGCGAATACACATCACCTTGGAAGAATAGGGGAAAGGGGGAAAGGGGGAAAGGGAGGAGATGCCCCCACTGGACCATCTCGCCTTGCCTCCGCCTTGCGTCCGTGCCAAGAAGAAACGAGATCAGCCCTGCTGATAACGACCGTTCCTGACGAACGGCGTACGAAGGTGAGAGGAGACAAGGAGTAATGCCGCCGAGAGGCAACGGAAACAATCGTACGCTCCCGTTGGTCGGGCGCGCTGCGGAAATCTCCTATCTGGAGCAATGTCTAGAAACCGCGCTGACTGGCGAACGCCAAGTCATATTCGTGAGTGGCGAGCCTGGCATTGGCAAGACGACGATTGTTGAGACCTTTCTCTCAGGGATCAGGGGTCAGGGATCAGTGA
>JABFSC010000670.1 GCA_013140885.1 Deltaproteobacteria bacterium
AGCAAAAAATACTTGACATCCACCATGCGCGAGGTCTTATCCGCGCGTTCCAGCAATTGCCCCATGCGGCAAAAATGCCAGCCCTCGTCATGCGACATGGTCGCATTCGTTAGCCCCTCGAACAGATGACTCGCCATGCGAATCTCACGAAAGAATTCATACGGGGCTTCGCGCACGCGTGGGATCGCCGTCGCGTCATGCACCATCAAATAAAAGATGTTGACCTGCTCCCACATTTCCGAGGAGATGATCTCGCGCACGGAACGCGCGTTCTCGCGCGCCGCCCGTAGGCAGGACACGATAGAGTTCGGATTCTCTTTGTCGAACGTTAGGAATTGCACGACATTCTCACGTGTCGCCTCCGTGTGGTGCTCGGCGAACAGGTCGTCATCGCCAGTGGTGATCACCAGTGGTTTCCACTGTTCACTCGCCCCGGCGGGCAAATCCAGCATGAGTTGGAGATTGACATCAATAAAGCGGGCCACGTTCTCGGCCCGTTCAATGTAGCGACTCAACCAGTACAGACTATCAGCGACACGCGAAAGCATGATGTTCTCTCATTGGTACAGGACCCAGGTATCCTTACTGCCGCCCCCTTGCGAGGAGTTCACCACCAGTGAGCCCTTCTTGAGCGCCACCCGCGTGAGTCCACCGGGGAGGACGTAAATGTCCGAGCCATACAGGATGTACGGACGCAGATCGACATGGCGACCCTCGAAATGGTCATCCACGATCACCGGTACCCGCGACAAGGACAGGGTCGGTTGGGCGATGTAGTTGCGCGGATTGGCGCGAATCAGGTCCGCGAAGCGCGCGCGTTCGGCGGGGGTGGCGTGCGGGCCGACCAACATGCCGTAGCCCCCGGATTCATTGGCGGCCTTGACCACGAGCTGATCGAGGTGCTCAAGGACATAGCTGCGTTCCTGCTCATCCCAACAGACGTAGGTCGGCACATTGGGAATGATGCTGTCTTCGCCGAGATAGTATTTGATGATTTTCGGCACGTAGGCATACATTACCTTGTCGTCGGCGATGCCCGTGCCGGGCGCGTTGGCCAACGCGATGCGCCCGGCTTTGTAGACCTCCATCAACCCTGGAACGCCCAGTAAGGAATCCGACCGGAAGGTCAAGGGATCAAGGAAATCATCGTCGATGCGCCGATAGAGGACATCCACCGGCTTGAGCCCGTGCGTCGTGCGCATTTGCACCAGGCCGTCGGCGACGACCAAATCGCGCCCTTCGACCAGCTCCACGCCCATCTGTTGGGCGAGAAACGAGTGCTCGAAATAGGCTGAGTTATAAGCCCCGGGTGTCAGCACCGCCACTGTTGGTGACTGAATATAGTCCGCCGCCAGCGCTTGCAGCATATCCAGCAGGTGGCCGGGATAGTCATCCACGGGCCGGACCCGGGACTCGCCGAAGACTTGTGGAAAGGTGCGCTTGAGAATCTGACGGCTTTCCAACACGTAGGACACCCCAGATGGGCACCGCAGATTGTCTTCGAGCACGTACATTTGCCCGTCGCGGTCGCGCACCAGGTCCGTCCCGGTGATATGGCACCACACCCCGCGTGGCGGATTGAGCCCGACACACGCCTGTCGAAACGACCGGGCCGAGTAGACGATCTCTTCGGGGATGATCTTGTCCTTGAGCAGTTTCCGCTCGTGATACATGTCGTCGATGAAGAGGTTCAGGGCGTACACCCGTTGTTTGAGTCCGCGCTCGATCCACGCCCATTCGGCGGCCTCGATAATGCGGGGCAGAATGTCGAAGGGAAAAATGCGTTCTGTGCCGGCGTTGTCGCCGTAGACGTTGAAGGTAATGCCACGGTGCAACAATGCGCGTTCCGCCGCTTGCTGACGCTGGAGCAGTTCCCCCTTGGACAGTGAATCAATGCGTTGCTGCAGGAGCGCCGCACCGGGGCGTGGCTGCGCGCCAGCGAAAAACATCTCGTCGTAGAAGTCGCCCGTCTCGTACCCGTTAAAATTGGCCATGATGAATCCTTGAGTCGCGCTCGAACAATCTGGAGAGAAGAGAGCACGGATTGTACCAACACAACTTCTGTGGTGAAGATGTTTCGCCGCGCTGTCAATAACACCAACAAGCGGAAAAGCCGCGCTCGCGCCATGTCCGTGGTCACAAAAGCAACAGGAGAATGGCCGACCCGCTTAAATCTTCAGCATCGCATGCCCGATTTTTACGCATGATGGGCGGCTGATCCCCGCTAAAAGCTGGCCCTCGGATTGCTCATATGCCACAAGTTAGGAACTCTACTCTCCATGTCAATTCACATTGCCCTTCACCATGCGACCCACTATCAATATGACCGACCGATTACCCTGGGACCCCAGGTTGTCCGCCTACGACCGGCCCCGCATTGCCGCACGCGGATATTGAGCTACTCGCTACGGGTCTTGCCCACCACGCACTTCATCAACTGGCAGCAGGACCCACAAGCCAATTATCTCGCCCGGCTCATGTTTCTCGAACCGACGCGCGAGTTTCGCGTCGAAGTTGATCTCGTCGCGGAGATGGCGGTCATTAACCCGTTCGACTTCTTCCTGGAACCATCGGCTGAGCATTTTCCGTTTTCGTATGACCCGGAGCTACTGATTGAACTCGCGCCGTACCGCGCGCGGGAACCGGTGACCCCACTGTTCGCCCGCTACTTGGCTGGGACTGCGCGTGAGAAGACCATGATGGTTCCGTTTCTCGCTGACCTCAATCGTCGCTTGGCGGGCGACATTCAGTACCTGATTCGCCTGGAGCCCGGTGTGCAGACGCCGGAGGAGACGCTTGAGAAGCGGGCTGGCTCCTGTCGTGACTCCGGGTGGTTGCTGGTGCAACTGCTGCGGCATCTGGGGTTCGCCGCGCGTTTCGTGTCCGGATATCTCATCCAACTCACCGCCGATGTGAAGTCCCTTGATGGTCCCTCCGGGCCAGAAAAAGATTTCACCGATCTCCATGCCTGGGCCGAGGTCTACCTGCCAGGCGCGGGGTGGGTGGGGATGGACCCAACTTCAGGACTGTTCGCCGGGGAAGGGCACCTGCCGCTGGCGTGTTCACCCATGCCCTCGTCCGCCGCGCCGATTACCGGGACTCTGGATGCGTGCGAGGTGACCTTTTCCCATCAGATGACCGTCTCCCGTATCTGGGAAGCCCCGCGCGTGACCAAGCCGTACACGGAAGAAGAATGGCGGATCATCACGCGCTTGGGGGACGCGGTCGATGCCGATTTACAAGCGCAGGATGTGCGCCTGACGATGGGGGGCGAGCCGACGTTTGTCGCGATTGATGATCCAGACGGAGAGGAGTGGAACACCACCGCGGTGGGACCGACCAAGAAAAAATTGGCGACTGACCTCTACCGTCGTTTGCGCGAGCGCTATGGCGCGCGCGGGTTGGTCCATTTTAGCCAAGGCAAGTGGTACCCCGGTGAGCAGCTTCCCCGCTGGTCGCTGAATTGTTTTTGGCGCGGGGATGGTGAGCCGCTGTGGAAGAATGACACGCTGATCGCTGATGAGTCCCACCCCGGCAAGGCGACCGTCGCCACGGCGGAGGCGTTTCTGCGCGAGGTGACGGTCCGGCTTGGGCTTGATGAGCAGTCGCCTTTTCCCGCGTATGAAGATGCGCTCTATTTTGTGTGGCGCGAACGGAGCTTGCCGATCAACGTCAATCTGGCCGATCTGGAGGAGACGCATCTGGATGACCCCTTGGAACGTGAACGCCTGCGCCGCGTCTTTTCGCGCGGGCTGACACAGGCGGTGGGCTATGTGTTGCCACTCTCACGCGATCCGCTGACCGAGCGGTGGCAATCAAGCTCGTGGTTTTTGCGCGAGAAGCGTTGCCATCTAATTCTAGGAGATTCCCCCCTGGGGTATCGCCTGCCGCTCGATTCGCTCCCCTGGGTGAAAAAGACCGAGTACCCCTACCTGCATCCAGCCGATCCTACCGCGCCGCGCGATCCACTCGCGCCCCATGAGGAGATCCATGAACAGATGAACCCGCTCTCCGAAGCGCACCCCAGCTACCGGACACCAACGGGGCGGATGAGTGTGGCGGAGTCTCCCGTTCCCGCGCCCATGCCACCAGAAGTGGGGGAGAGCGCGGACAAGATCGCCCGTACCGCGCTATGCGCCGAGGCCCGCGACGGCATTCTGTATATTTTCATGCCCCCGGTCCAGGCGCTGGAGCATTATCTGGAGATCGTGGCGGCCGTGGAAGCCACGGCGGAACACCAGCGGCAGCCCGTGTTGCTGGAAGGCTACGAGCCGCCGCGCGACCCCCGGCTGGTGCGGTTCCAAATCACGCCGGACCCTGGTGTGATCGAAGTGAATATCCATCCCGCCGCCGGGTGGGAGGAGCTGGTCGAGCGCATCACGTTTCTGTACGACGCGGCCCGGCAGTCGCGCCTCACCAGCGAAAAGTTCATGCTGGATGGCCGCCACACCGGGACCGGGGGGGGGAACCACTTTGCCATGGGCGCTGCGACCCCCACCGACTCGCCCTGGCTCCGCCGCCCGGACCTGCTGCGGAGTATGCTGAGTTATTGGCATACTCACCCATCGCTCTCGTACCTGTTTTCGGGGCTCTTCATCGGTCCCACATCGCAAGCCCCGCGTATTGATGAGGCGCGCAACGACGCGGTCGCGGAGATCGAGATCGCCTTTCGCGAGATGGAGCGGCAGACCGACGTGCATGGTGACGGCTGCCCCCCCTGGTTGGTGGATCGCCTGCTGCGCAACTTGTTGGTCGATGTGAGCGGGAACACGCATCGCGCGGAATTTTGCATCGACAAGCTCTATTCCCCGGATAGCGCCTCCGGGCGATTGGGCTTGTTGGAAATGCGTGCGTTCGAGATGCCCCCGCACGCGCGCATGAGCTTGACCCAGCAACTGTTGTTACGGGCGCTGGTCGCGCGCTTTTGGCGCACGCCCTACGCGCCGCCACGGTTGGTGCGCTGGGGGACCGAACTGCATGATCGTTTCCTGCTGCCCCATTTCGTGTGGCTGGACTTTGTCGATGTCCTCGGCGAATTGCACGAGGCGGGCTATTCGTTTGACGCGCGCTGGTTCGCGTCGCACTTCGAGTTTCGCTTTCCGTTGTATGGTGAGTTCGCGACGCGGGGGATGACGCTCGAACTGCGTGGCGCGCTTGAGCCCTGGCATGTGATGGGCGAACAAGGGGCACCGGGTGGCACGGTGCGGTATGTGGATTCCTCGTTGGAGCGGCTCCAAGTCAAAGCGACCGGGATGCCGCCGGAGCGATACGCGATCACGTGCAACGGAGTGCCGCTGCCGATGCAGCCGACTGGCACGAGCGGGGAGTTCGTGGCGGGGGTCCGCTATCGCGCGTGGCAACCGGAGACCGCGCTGCACCCGACGATCAAGGTGCATACCCCGCTCACCATCGATATTGTCGATCGCTGGATGGCACGCAGCCTCGGCGGGTGTCAGTATCACGTGACCCATCCTGGCGGACGACATTATGAGGCGGTGCCAGTCAATGCGTTCGAGGCCGAGAGTCGCCGTTTGGCGCGATTCTTTCGTATTGGGCACACGCAAGGACGCATGGAACTCGCTCTTCCGCGGGTTGACCCGGAGTTCCCCTTTACACTTGACCTCCGTAAAGGCTAGATACTCCATTCATGGGATCGTCAAAATTCACGAATTACACGGTCAAGCCTGACCGTTATGATGAAGTCTTCGCGCGCACGGGGCAGCCGCGTGCGCACTGGGAGCAATTCGCGGGCACGATGGCGCACATGGGCCAGACGGAACTGCTGCGCCATGCCCGCGCGGTGCGTCGCGCGGTCGAGCAGGATGGCGTCACTTATAACATCTATGCGGACGCCAAGGGAACGGACCGCCCATGGGAAGTGGACCTATTGCCATTGATCCTGGGGCCCACGGAATGGCATGTCCTCGCCAGTGCCGTGGCCCAACGGGCGCGATTACTGAACGCGGTCCTGGCGGACCTGTACGGTGCCGGGCGGTTGTTGACGGAAGGATTGCTGCCACCGGCGATCATCTATGGGCATCGGAACTATCTATGGCCATGCCGCGGGGTCGAACCGTTGGGGGGCACCTATCTCCATCTGTACAGTTGTGATCTGGCGCGCTCTCCCGATGGGCGCTGGTGGGTCCTGGCCGATCGGACGCAAGGACCGTCTGGGGCGGGATACGCGTTGCAGAACCGGCTCATCGTGGGGCCGATGCACGGAACGCTGTTCCGTACCCTTGGCGTGCAACGCCTCGCGCACTTTTTCCGCACGCTGCAACAACGGTTGGCCGCGCTCGCTCCTACCGAGGGCGTGCCGCCTGCGGGCGAGCCGCCGCTGATCGCGTTGCTCACCCCTGGCCCCTACAACGAAACCTACTTTGAGCATGTGTTTCTCGCGCGCTATCTCGGCTTTGCCCTGGTCGAGGGGGCGGACCTCACCGTGCGCGATCATCGCGTCTACTTGAAAACCCTCGAAGGGCTCAAGCGCGTGCATGTGCTGCTCCGCCGTCTGGATGATGAATACTGTGACCCGGCGACGTTGCGCGCCGATTCCGCGTTGGGCGTGCCTGGGTTGCTGGCCGCCGCGCAGGCCGGCCAGGTGGTCATCGCCAACGCGCTGGGCTCCGGCGTGCTAGAGAACCCGGCATTGTTGGGGTTTCTGCCGGGGATTTGCCAAGCGCTGTTGGGCGAATCGCTCGTCTTACCTTCGGTGGCGACGTGGTGGTGTGGGGAGGCGCCCGCGCTTGATCACGTCATCGCGCATCTTCCCGATCTCGTGATGAAGCCGGCGTTTCCGTCCATGAAGATGGAGGCGACGTTCGGCTACACGCTCGACGCTCCCGCGCGGGAGCGAATGATCAAGCGGCTGCGCGATAACCCGCATGCCTACGTGGCGCAGGAGCGTATCGGGCTTTCCCAAGCGCCGACCTGGGTCAACAAACGGCAGGGGTTTGAGCCGCGTGCGATCGGGTTACGACTGTACGCGGTAGCGGGCGCCAATGGCTACGAGGTGATGCCGGGTGGCTTGACACGTGTCTCGCCCGAAGCGGACACCGAGGTCATCAGTATGCAGCGGGGGGGATCGAGCAAGGATACCTGGGTGCTGGATGGCGCGGCCACCAATTGGGAATCCTTGCTGCAACCGCGCATCACCGCTCGGGACCTCGTGCGTGGGGGACGCTACTCGCCCTCGCGCGCCGTGGAGAATTCCTTCTGGATGGGACGCTACGCGGAACGAGTGGAGAACTTCGGACGCTTGTTGCGGACCACGGCGCACCGACTCGTGGAAAACGACGCCGCGGACTCTCTGGGCATGGAGATGCTCCTCGCTTTGTGTGACACGGAAAAGCTGCGCGAAGCCCCGACCACGAGCCTCGGCAGACGGAAAAAGCGCGGCACGTCGCCCGACGCCACACCGAGCAGTGACGCCTGGGTCATCGCCGCCGTGGGCGACGCGCGGATCGGGAATGGGCTCCCCGCCAATACCGCCCGCCTGCTGTATTGCACCACCCAAATCCGCGAGCGCATCTCGCTCGACAACTGGTATACCGTGCAACGGCTCGCCCGTGAGCACGAGCCCGTCCCCACCAACGTTGAGGAAGCCATCACCGTGCTCAATCGCATGCTGCCCGCTTGTACCGCCCTGGCTGGCTATGCGTTCGATGACATGACTCGCGACGAGGTCTGGCAATTCCTGCTACTTGGACGGCAGATTGAACGGCTCGCGTTTCTCGCGTCGACGGTGCGCCAGATGCTCGTGCGGCCAGCCCCCACGCGCGATACGGCACTCGGTGGGCTCTTGGAGGTGGGCAATAGTATCATCACCTACCGCGCCCGCTATCAACGCCAACCCGAGTTGTTGCCGGTCATTGATCTCCTGGTCTTTGACGAATCGAACCCCCATGCCGTCTGTTTTCAGCTCGTGGGCTTGGAGCGGGCCCTTGAGGCGCTGACCACGAAGGTGCACTTCCAGCCAGCGAATGACCTGCGCGTGTTGATCCGGGCCTTGCACAACTTTGACCTCGCACGTCTCGATGAGCTTGGACGCACGGGGGCGCCCGCCCCTGAGAGTGACGGACTGGTGGCCGTGCTCGCGGCCTGTCAACGCGTGGCGTATGGGTTGTCCGATGAACTCGCGCAGCGCTTCTTTATCCACGCCAGCGAACGCGCCCAAACAAGTGTGGCCGCATGAACGCGACGGACGCGCGACGATACCGAGTTGAACACCGGACCAGCTACCGCTATTCGGCTCCGGTCTCACTCTCTCACCAACAGCTTCACCTGACTCCACGCCCAGTCGGGTGCCAACAGGTCCACAGCCATGAAGTGCGCGTCACGCCAGAGCCCACACTCCGGCACGAGTCGCGCGACCCCTTTGGCAATCCAGTGACCGTCCTAACGCTGGAGACCGCGCACGACACGCTCGATGTGGTCGCGCGCTCAACCATTGAGGTCAGCTCCAGGGTCCCGTCCAGTGGTGAGGAGAGCCCGCCCTGGGAAAGCGTGCGTGAGGCGTTGACCTATCGCGCGAGCTGGGAGCCTGATGCGGCCATCCTGGAGGCCGCGCAGTTCCTGTTTGAGTCGCCCCACGTCCGCGTGAAACGTGATCTCCGCCAGTACGCGAGTGACTGCTTTCCTCCTGGCCGCTCGCTGTTCGCCGCCGTCCACGCATTGATGGGGAAAATCCACACGGAGTTCAAGTTCGATGCCACGGCGACGACGGTCACCACCTCCGTGCTGTCGTTTTTCGAGAAGAAGCGCGGGGTCTGCCAAGACTTCTCGCATTTCATGATTTCTTGTTTACGCTCGCTTGGTCTGGCCGCGCGCTATGTGAGTGGGTATCTGCTAACGCATCCACCTCCCGGCAAACCGCGACGGATCGGGGCGGATGCCTCGCATGCGTGGGTCGCGGTTTTCGTGCCCGGCGTTGGGTGGATCGACTTTGATCCCACGAATAATCTGGTCCCGTCGGTGGAACACATCACGATTGGCTGGGGACGAGACTTCCTTGATGTCACGCCCGTGCGTGGGGTGATCCACGGCGGCGGCACTCAGACCTTGGAGGTCAAGGTGACCGTTATCCCGGTACGATGATGCTGGCGCGCTCCGTCCTTCAGCCGCGAATCCCCTCGTTTCCTGTCAACGTCAAGAGAATATCGGCATACCAGGCGCAGTTGAGGTCCAAGCGTTCATCCTGTTCAGAGTCACGATTGGTGATATCCATGCGTGCGCCGTGCACGCCCAGCAACAGCCAGGGCATGTCGCTCCGACCAGAGCGTTCGGTGATCATGCGGGTGACCACTGGTGCGCCACTGGTCCCGCGATGCAGCCGTCCATCCGTCAAGAAATAGCCCTGCCCTTGAAACCGCAAGCCAAACGCCGAGGCGATAATGGCTTGCCGAGCAACGGGCAGATGATGTAACACATCGTGAAAGCCTAAAGGAAAACCGACAATCAATACCCGCGTCCCGATTTCAATTTCGTTGAGTTGTTCGACCAGATGGGCGGGGGTGAATGCGCGGAGGTGGAGTGTGGCCGGTAACGCCTGTCGCTGAATTTCCAAGGCGACCACATCAACCGTTCCTGCTGAGTCCGTGCCCTCCCGCCACAGTGGATGCGTGTCATTATACAAAGGGATGAGAAACTGCGTGGTCGCAACCACGTTTGCCGGATCGGCGTGAATTTCGATGGACAACCGGTCTGGACGGTGATTGGTGGGTTCATCCAACACGACGTGGCGGCTGGTGATCAAGAACAAGCGCTCCTCGCGTTGAAAAAAGAAGCCCGTCGCATTGCTCAGATGTTGGGAGCCGGACAGCGTGGCAATTCGCGTGACCGCGAGGAGGAGGGATTCGATCATAGGCGGTTCCTCCGCGTATGGAAAACAAGCGTGGTGAAGATACTCTCGCCCACCAGATTCAATGATGGAGCGACTCAACCAGTACCGCCTAGCAGCGACACGCGCAAGCACGATATTCTCTCATTGGTACAGGACCCAGGTATCCTGACGCCGCTCCCTTGCGAGGAGTTCCCCACCTAGACGTTGAAAGGAACGCCCCGATGCAACCACGCGCGTTCGGCGGATTGCTGCCGTCGCGCGGCCAGTCCTTTTGCCGATGGCGGACCTATGGTAGCTTTGCCCGCGTGATTGCTCGTGACATTGTCATTATTGGTTCCGGCCCGGCGGGGAGTTCGACCGCGCTGCATTTGTTGAAAAATGATCCAGCGTTACGTGGCGAGGTGCTGCTGCTCGATAAGGCCGTGCACCCACGCGAGAAAATCTGTGCCGGGGGCCTCATTCCCCATACCCTCGATTGTCTGCACGAACTCGATATTCCGCTGTCTGTCCCACATGTGCAGGTTGATCGCGCCTTTGTGCGCGTCCCTTCTGGCTATGAGGTGGACTGCGCGGATGCGGGAATGTGTTCGATTATTCGTCGCGATGAATTCGATCATCTGCTGGTGCGGACCGCGTGTGAACGTGGCGCGGACCTGCGTGAAAACGAGAAAGTGCTCGAATTGCGCCGCGACTCTAGTGGCGTGGTGGTGGTGACCGACAAAGAGACCTATCACGCCCGTGTCGTGGTTGGCGCGGACGGCTCTGGCAGCCGGGTACGGCGACAATTGGTTGGCGGCGAGGGCGAGGCCGTTGGCAAGGCCATCATGTGTGATCTGCCGGTGACGGAAACCACATGGCCAGGGTTTGGACAACAGCGCTACGACTTCAACTTTCTCCCGGTCAGCCAAGGGCTCAAAGGCTATCTCTGGGAGTTCCCGTGCCTGATTCAAGGCGTTCCGCATGTCAACGTCGGAATTTATTCATTGGGGGATACGCGACTTGGCAATACTGATCTCCATCGCATACTCAGCGAGGAGCTTGCTAGTCTTGGACACGGAGTCCAAGGTCCAAGATCCAAGGTCCAAGGTCTAAAGTCTGAAGTCCAAGGTCCAAGGTCCAAGGTCCAAGGTCTCGAATTTCAAGTCTCAAGTCTGAAGTTTCGCGCCTTCCCCATCGCGGGCTATATGCCGAAACGCCCCATTGCCGCGCCGCATGTGCTGTTAGTCGGTGATGCCGCTGGCGCCGAGCCGTTGATGGGCGAGGGCATTTCGTTCGCGTTGGAATATGGCGCATTCGCGGCCCATGCGGCGAGACAAGCGTTGCGGACGAACCGCTTTGATTTCGCGGAGTATACCGAGACGGTCGCGCGTTCGTGGGTGGGGAAGAAACTGACGCGGTTGTATTACGCGACGCGGTTTTTTTATGGTCCGACCGCGCGCTTCTGGTTTTTCGTGGCGGCGCGCAATCGTCGCCTCCAATCGTTGGGACTCAAATGGTACAACGGCGTGGATAATTGGCCACATCGCAGTGGCTGGGAAGCGATGGCCGCGTTGGTCTGGCCGTCGGCTGTGGGGAGGTGAATCGTATGGCGGCAAGAAAACCGGTGAAACGCGCACCGACGCGGCGTAAGAAGCAGCGGAGTTGGCGCATTCCGAAAATTTTGTTGTTCGTGAGCTATAGCGCGGCGTTGGTCGCGCTGGGTTCGCTCTTTTTTATGAAGACGGAATTGCAACGATTCAAGAATCCCGACCGCGAGCGCGCCGTGGCACCCGTGGTGTCGGAGAAAAAGACTCCGGCGGCGGCACCCGCGACCAAACCGAAGAGTGAAGTCCGGGCCACCACTACTGCCTCACGTGTGAACGAACCTTCCGCCGAGGAAAAGAAACCCCTGGCCGAGACCCGGACCGCGGTTGCCCCGCGTGCGAGCGAACCCGCCACCGATGACAAGAAACTCCAGAGCGAAACCAGACCTGTCGCTGCCCCACATGCCGGCGAAATTACCTCTGACGAAAAGAAACAACTCGAAAGCATCCTACGGTCGCGGAGCAGTCAGTAGCGGGATTCGCCAAGCCAGGCTCCGAGACTCCCAAACTCTTGGACTCCCGGACTCCCAAACGAAGCTCCCCATCGAATTGAGGAATGTATGCAGTTTGTTGATGAAGTGCACCGGACCATTGATGTGCCCCGCCCGCCGCGGCGCATTGTGTCCTTAGTCCCTAGCGTGACCGAGACTCTGTTTGCCCTGGGCCTCGGCGAGCGAGTCGTGGGAGTGACTGAATACTGTACGCATCCTCCTGAAGAAGTCGCGACCAGAGTGAAAGTCGGCGGCACCAAGAACCCAGCACGCGAGACGATCCTCTCACTTGCGCCAGACCTCGTCATCGTCAACGACGAAGAGAATCGACAAGAGGATTTCACCTGGCTGTCTCATCATGGCGTGCCGCTCTACGTGACCGCGCCCCGGACGGTCGCGGACGGAATCAGCATGATCGAGAAATTGAGCAACGTCCTGGACTGCCACGGCACGAGTGATCCGCTGGTGGTCCATCTGCATGCGGTGTATGCGCGAGTGACGGCTGAGAGTGCGCAACACCGACGCTTGCGCGTGTTCTGTCCGATCTGGCGGAAACCGTGGATGGCGTTCAATGCCGACACGTATGCCGACAACATGCTGTGGTGCTGCGGTGGAGAGAACATTTTTCGCGGGCACCCAGACCGGTACTTCTCCACCACGCTCGAAGAAGTCGCGGCCCTGGCTCCCGATGTGGTGGTGTTGCCAAGCGAGCCATATCCCTTCACCACGAAACACTTCGCGCATCTGAAACCATTGGTCGATACGCCGGCGGGCCGCGCGGGCCATTTCTATTGTATCGATGGCATGGCGTTGTGTTGGTACGGACCGCGGATCGGCGAAGGACTTGAACAACTCTCGCGACGGTTTGCCTACGTGCGGGCGACGATTGACTAACCTCACTCGGAGAAGAAAAAGAGCGAATGCGCCAGGTCCGAGCCGTGAGTGATGTAATTGAGGGAAACAATCGTGGACATTCTTGAAAACGCTTTACGCAAAGTTCCTCCGCAGAGCCTGGATGCCGAAGAGTCGGTGCTGGGCAGTATTTTGCTGGATCCCAACGCGCTGGACCGCGTGATCGAGGCCATGACGGATGCGGATTTTTATCGGGAATCGCACCGGAAAATTTTCCGCGCGATGATCTCGTTAAGCGAAAAAAATGAACCGATTGACCTGGTCACCTTAACCGACACCCTGAAGGCACGAGGAGAGTTGCAGGATGTTGGTGGTGCCATTTATCTCGCCGAACTGAGCGATAAGGTCCCGAGCGCGGCGAACGTGGCGCATTACGCGCGGATCATTCGTGAGAAGGCGGTCTTGCGCAGCCTGATTAACGTGTCCAACGAGATCGCCAGTCGGTGCTACAGCGGCGAGGAAGACATCGAACAATTCCTCGACGAAGCGGAGCGGTTGATTTTCGATGTGTCCGAAAAACGCATTCGGCCCGCGTTTTTCAAGCTGGGCGACATGATCATGGACACCATCAAAATCGTCGAGAAGCTCTACGAGCGCAAAGAGATGGTGACGGGGGTGCCGACTGGGTTTCTCGATCTGGACCGCATGACGGCGGGGTTGCAGCCCGCGGACCTGGTGATCGTCGCCGCCCGGCCGAGCATGGGAAAGACCGCCTTCGTGATGAATATCGCTCAATACGTGGCGCTCCATGCCAACACCGCCGTGGGCGTCTTCTCGTTGGAAATGTCGAAAGAACAGTTGGTGATGCGCATGCTCTGTTCCGAGGCGCGGGTGGACAATGCCAAGGTTCGCGCCGGGTATCTGGGCGAGCGCGATTTTCCACGGCTGGCGATGGCGGCTGGGCGACTGGGGGATGCCCCCATTTTCATTGATGACACGCCGGCGCAAAACGTGCTCGAATTGCGTGCGAAAGCGCGACGCTTGAAACGGGAAGCCAATTTGGGGTTGGTGATCATCGACTATCTGCAACTGATGCGTGGATTGACCTCGCAAGAGAACCGGACCCAGGAGTTGTCCGAAATTTCACGTGGTCTCAAGTCACTTGCGAAAGAGCTGAATATCCCCGTGATAGCGCTGTCGCAGCTCAACCGTCAGGTCGAGCAACGCGCCGACCGCCGCCCGATGATGTCGGATATCAGGGAATCGGGGGCGATTGAACAGGATGCCGACGTGATCGCGTTCATCTATCGGGACGAAGTCTACAAACAAGACTCACAAGATGAAGGGATCGCCGAGATCATCATTGGCAAACAGCGCAACGGTCCCACGGGCACGGTGCGGCTGGCCTTCCGCAAGGAATATACGCGGTTTGACAATCTGGTCGAAAAAACGGACGTTCCCAGTCCAGGTCCGATTGCTACGGATGAAGAGGATTGAGAAGGCGTGCAGACGTAAAAC
>JABFSC010000392.1 GCA_013140885.1 Deltaproteobacteria bacterium
GATTTTACTCAGATCAAAAACACGGTGGGTCGTCCAGGGTTGAGAGATTAAGGGGCGGGCGCTCACCGCCAACTCGGAGGGCATCGTAATGATTTCCCATTCGTGCTCCAGCGCGTGCGCGCACAGGTGCACGACCTGTTTCAGCGTGAGGACATGCTCGTCTCCACAGTTGTATACCTGCCCAGCGGCCACCGCCGGGTGATCGACGGCCAGTAGCAGGGCATGCGCCATGTTCGCCGCCGCGCCGCTGTGATTCAGTGTTAAGCCATCGTCCGGCAGGATGATGAACGGTCGTTTGTCCAAGATCCGCCGCACGATGGGCCACTCGCGCGGCGTGATTTGATAGGCGCCGTAGACTTGCGGATAGCGAAAATGGGTCGCGGTCGGATGATGTTGAAAGACCACTTCCTCCGTGCGGTACACGCGGAAGCCTTTGCCATCTTCCGCTTCAGTCACCGCTTTGGGAGCCGCCTCGGCGGTGGGGACCGGCATTCCTGGGGGATCGAACATGTTGGCATTCATGTAGCCCCGGTACGCCGGGCCACCGCCCACGGAAATGAACCGCTCCGTGCGACCCACCATGATTTCCGCCACGCGCCGCAACCGACCATACATGGCAACCGTCAGCTCAAAATGGGCGCTGCCCAGCGCGTTGATCAAGGCGAGGTCATCGAAGGGGTTGGTATGAATATGGGTCACCGTCGCGGGAATTTCCTCCACCTCATGTTGGCCGGTGTGCAGAATGGACACGGAGAAACCTCGCGCGATCAACCCATTGACGATGAAGTGGCCGGTGGGTCCAGTGCCGCCAATAACTAATGCTTGTCTCATTATTGCCCTCACTCTGGGAGTTGGAATCGTGATCGTCCTCGGGACGTTGCGATCATTGCATAACTGGCGTGTGTCGTCCTCGCCAGCGCCCGCTGCAAACGTCCCGTCGGCCTGACGCATTTTCTCTTGACACTGCCACGATTTTTTGTAAATAGTTCCCGCTGGTTGTGACAAGCTAAGGCTGAGGCCAAACCCAGAGTGATCTGGGGACGGAAAGCCGACGGGACTTCATCCACACCGGGAAAAATGAAGTTGGCCGGGTTGCCGGAAGTGACCACTGTGTTGGTCATGGACGCAACCCGGCTTTTTTTTGTGCCTGCACCCCATCATGGCTCTTGGCGGGAAAGGGTAATCCACGAGGGCCTCAACCCAACATTGGTAGGTCAATATCGGGGGCGAGCTTGGCAAGAAGGACGAGGCGGAAGATGGCGCAACAGAAGGGAAAATCCCCATGACCTTTGATGAACTGCTAGATCAGGTCCGAGCACTGTTACAGAGCAAGGGACGTGTGGCGTACCGCGCGCTGAAACGGCGCTTCGAGTTGGATGATGAGTATCTAGAAGACCTGAAAGCGGAGCTGATCGACGCCGAACACGTCGCTCAGGATGAAGACGGCAAAGTCCTGGTCTGGACGGGCGCTTCACCGGGTGCGGGTTCCGAATTTCAGGTTCCAAGTCCTCCCCAGCCCCTAGCCTCGAACACCCAATCCCCAGCGGAGCGCCGACAACTCACGGTGATGTTCTGTGACCTCGTTGGCTCGACCGCGCTCTCCGAGCAACTCGACCCCGAGGACTTACGCACGGTGGTCCGCCTCTATCAAGAGACGTGCACCGCGGTGATTCAGCGCTATGCCGGCCATATCGCCCAGCACCTGGGAGATGGCTTGCTGGTGTACTTTGGCTATCCCGTGGCGCACGAAGACGATGCACAGCGGGGCGTGCGGACAGGGTTGGAAATTGTTCAGGCACTCAGGGGACAAGGTACGGGGGACAGGAAACAGGCAAGGCAACAACCCCTCCAGGTCCGCATCGGCATTCACACTGGGGTAGTCGTCATCGGCGAAATTGGCAGGGGCGAGAAGCGTGAGATGCTGGCGTTGGGGGAAACGCCCAACATTGCCGCGCGGGTGCAGGGCCTCGCTGAACCCGACACCGTGGTCATCAGTGCGGTCACATATCGTCTGGTGCACGGCTTGTTTGCGTGTCAGGATTTGGGACCCCAGACACTCAAGGGCATTTCCGTGCCGCTGTCGCTGTATCGCGTCATCGAAGAGAGTGTTGCGCGGAGTCGTTTTGAGGTGGCCATCGGTGCTGGTTTAACTCCGCTGGTCGGACGGGGAGAAGAACTGGGCTTATTGCAGCGGCGCTGGACACAGGCCAAGGAGGGCGCGGGGCAAGTCGTGTTGTTGAGTGGCGAGGCTGGGATTGGGAAATCGCGTTTGGTGCAGGCGCTCAAGGAGCAGGTCCTGGCCGTGGGTGCGACGCGCATTGAGTTTCGCTGCTCGCCTTATCATCAAAACAGTGCTTTCTATCCGATTACCGAGCATTTACGGCAACTCTTACAGTTTGGTCACCAAGAGACGCCCCAAGCCAAGCTCGCCAAACTGCAACACGCGCTCGTGGCGTATCGTTTCCCCCAGGCCGATACCTTGCCGCTGTTGGCGACCTTGCTGTCGCTGCCACAGCCTGAAGGGAGTCCGCCGCTGACGCTGAGTCCGCAGAAACAGAAGCAGAAGACGCAAGAGGCGTTAGTGGCGTGGATCATGGAGGAAGCCGAGAAGTCAGCCGTATACTGTGTCTGGGAAGACTTGCATTGGGCGGATCCGTCCACCCTTGAGCTGCTCACCCTCTTCCTGGAGCAGATTCCCACGACCCGGATATTCACCATGCTGACCTTTCGGCCTGATTTCACCCCGCCGTGGAGTGCGCGCTCTTACCTCACCCAGCTCACTCTCAGTCGCTTAGGACGACCGCACGTCGAGGCGATGGTAGAGGAAGTCACAGGCGGTAAAGCTCTGCCGTTGGAAGTGTTGCAGCAGATTGTAGCCAAGACCGATGGCGTCCCGCTGTTTGTCGAAGAGCTGACCAAGATGGTGGTGGAGTCGAGTTTGCTCCGAGAGGGAGAGCATCGTTATGAGTTAACCGGCCCGCTCCCTCCCTTGGCGATTCCCAGCACTCTCCAAGATTCCTTGATGGCGCGACTTGATCGGTTGGCTCCAGTCAGAGAGATTGCGCAGGTGGGTGCGGTGCTGGGCCGAGAATTTAGCTACGAACTTATTCATGCCGTGTCCCCGTTAGACGAGGCGACACTTCAGCAGGAGCTGCACCAGTTTGTCGAGGCCGAGCTGATCTATCAGCGCGGGCTGCCGCCGCAGGCGACCTATCTCTTCAAGCATGCCCTGATTCAAGACACGGCCTATCAATCGTTACTGAAGAGCAAACGCCAACAGCTTCATCAACAGATCGCCCAAGTGTTGGTGCATCGATTTCCTGAGACAGTCGAGACCCAGCCCGAACTGCTGGCCCACCATTACACCGAGGCAGGGCTCAAGGAGCAAGCCATTCCTTACTGGCAACAGGCTGGACAACGAGCGAGTCAACGCTCGGCCAATGCAGAAGCAGTCAGTCACCTCACGAACGCCTTGGATATCCTCAAGACCTTGCCGGACACTCCCGAGCGTACTCAGCAAGAACTCACCTTGCAAATCACCATGGGCCCACAGTTAATTGTCACCAAGGGCAACGGAGCCCCGGAAGTGGAGAAAACCTACGACCGGGCGCTGGAGCTGTGCCGGCGGATAGGGGAAACACCTCAACTTCTCCCGGTACTGTTTGGACTGCGGGGGTTTTATGGAGCACGAGCAGAATACAAGACAGCACGTAAGTTAGCGGAACAGTGCCTCACCTTGGCTCAGAGCGTACAAGACCCCGCTTTCCTGGTGCTGGCCCACTTAGGGCTTGGGGTCATCTTGTTCTTCTTCGGAGAGTTTGCCCTGGCTCGAAAACACCTAGAGCAAGGGATTACTTTCTACGACCCCCAGCAGCACAATCCCCATGCCTCCCGCACCGCGCAGGACCCCGGAGTAGTCTGCCTCACCTATATGGCGTGGAGCTTGTGGCATCTTGGCTATCCGGAACAAGCGATGAAGAGGGCACCCGAAGCCTTCGCCTTGGCTCAGGAACTGTCGCACTCTTCTAGCTCGGCTTGGGCTGTGAACCTTGCCACCAAAGTGCATCTGTGGCGCCGCGAGGGACCGGCAGTCCAGGAGCAAGCAGAGGTCATGCTTCGGATCGCCACCGAACAGGAAATGCCGTACTGGTCGACAGAGGGAACGATGCTGCGGGGATGGGCGTTAGCAGAACAGGGACAGGAAGAGGAGGGTATTGCGCAGATGCATCGAGGATTTACTGCCTGGCGAGACATGGGGACCCGTGTAGCTTCGTCGTATTTTCTTGCCTTGCTGGTCGAAGCCTATGGAAGAAGAGGACAGATTCAGGAAGGGTTCAACGCACTCACCGAAGCTTTTGCAGTAGTCCATAGAACTGAGGAGCGTATGTGCGAGGCGGAACTGTAGCGGCTCAAGGGAATCCTGACGCTTCAAGCGGCAAATCAAAAATCAAAAATC
>JABFSC010000025.1 GCA_013140885.1 Deltaproteobacteria bacterium
TGATGCCTTGAGGCGATCGACCAAAGGTCAAGACTGGCTTGGTCAGGCCGTCGAGTCGCGCATGCGGAATCGCCACGCCGTCACCAATGCCCGTGCCCATCAGCTCCTCGCGCGCGCGGACCGCGGCAATCAGGACCTCGCGGTCTGGCATATTCTCGTGTTCGGCCACCGCTTGACATAACTCCGCGATGACCGCCTGCCGCGTCGTGCCGTGTAACTGGGGGATAACCGCGCGCCGGAGCACCAATTCAGCGATCGTCACCTGTTGGCGGCGGCGGATCGACCATGCCAGCCACGGTCCCATCAGGAGTGCCGCAGTCAACCCAGCGATCACAATCGCCACGAACACCGGGGCCGTGAAAATCTGGTATTCGAGTGCAACCTTGGCCAGAATGATTTCCGTCATCCCTCCTGGGGTGAAGGCGATCGCGACTGACAGCCGATCCGCGCGTGACAGCTCGGTGCCGAGCACTCCCACCCACGCACCAACAAATTTCCCCACGACCGACACGGTCACCACGAAGAGCACCAGCACGAGATCGAAGTTGGTGAAAAAGTCGAGTTGCAGTCCCACCCCCGCGAAATACAAGGGCACAAAAAGGGCATGGACCATTTGACTGATAATCTGTCGGGTCCGTTCTGACAGGGCGCGCGCTTCACCAGCCATGATCCCCGCCAGGAAAAACCCGAAGAGGGCATTGAGACCGATCCACTGGGTCACCACCCCACAAAACAATCCCAGACAGCAGACGAAGGTGAGGATGGCGCCTGGTTGTTGAGGCAGACTCTGGGTCAGCAGGTCAATGGTGTGGCCGACCGCACGCCGTCCCAACGTCAAACATCCGGCGGTGAACACCAGAGTCGCTAGCAAAAAGAACATGATGGAACCCATCGTCACGGCGGCCTGGGTCGTGAGGGCCAGGAGCACGCTAAAAACCACCCACGCTAGGACATCGTTGACCGCGTACCCACACAAGGTGAGCAGTCCCAAATCACTCTTGAGTAAGTCAAGCTCGCGCAGCACGCGCGCCAGCACGGCGATCGTACTGATGGCCATCGTCGTGCTGAGGAATAACGCGAAAGTCACTCGCTGTGCGGGGTCCGCTAGGTAGTGATCCGGGAGCAGTCCCACGGAGAGGACGAAGCCAAACACCAAGGGGAGGAGCACGCCGATGATCCCGACCTTCAGTGCCGGACCGCGTTGCCGCCAGGCGGCGGAGAGGTCGACTTCGAGCCCGGTTTCCAAGAGGAGAAACAAGACGCCAAACCACGAGACGGTCTCCAGCATCGTGCGCTGCAGCGGATCGGCGGGAAACAGGGCCTGCTGAGTTTCAGGGAACAGGCGTCCGAAGAGGGTCGGACCGAGGGTGATACCCACGAGCATTTCACCAATGAGCGCCGGATACCCCCACCGGCGCATGACCTCACCACACCCGCGAGCCAAGCCGAGCAAGAGCAAGACTTGGAGCAAGAACAGCAGCGATTGGTGCTCACTCACCGACAATCCCTCCCTCTACACGTTCTCGCTCCAGCATCATTTTATTTCGATGACGAGTCCCTCGATCGGTCCGCCCCCAATGTTGCGGGTATCGTGCGCCTCTTTGGACCGCCACGCCACGTCACCCGTCCCCACGGTCTCGGTGCGTTTTGCCCCGTTGAGCGCGGTGATTTCCACGGTTCCACCCCGCAAGATCACTCGCAGGTAATCACGCGCGTGCGTGTGCATGCCGGTGACCAGTCCGGGTTGTAAAAGATAACGACGCACGATGACGTGGTCGTTCTCTAACACAAGGGCACCAGGTTCAGCTCCACGTTGCCCATACACGAGCGACGTCACACTGACCACGCTGCCGAGAAGAACGCCGCTGCCGACGGCCAGGAGCATTGCCCGTCGCGTCCAGTATCCTGAACCCGCGTTGCGCGTATCGTTCATACTGCCTCCTCCGTGCCGGTCTGGCCCAAGGACGCTCCCGCAGCCAGACCGGCGTTGCGATGCACTTTCTTGCCTACCTGTTGGTGCGTCTTTAGGAAATCGAGTGCGGCTGTTTCTCAGCCATCCTGACCACGGTCGCGGTACCGGGTGCGCTAGTCCTCACCGTCACGAGCAGTTTTTCCAGCAGCCGTTCCCGGGATTTGAGAAACTCACGATACTCACGATCATCGGTGTGGTGAATCTCGTGACGGAGATTGGGAATCTCCCGTTCGAGCAACTCGAGCACCGCCTGATGTTCGTGCTCGTCAAGATGCAGTGTAATCATACCGTCCCTCCTCGTGTGGTGACTGGGGTCCTGTATCAACGTGGTAGAGCAAAAAAACTGCCACGCCCCATTACGGGAGGTCGAACCCGCGAGTGCGCGCGCGAACGTGTGGGAGGGGGGTACTCGTCCGTCACTGCCGCGACACCATCGGTGTGGCGCGCATCTTGCGAAATATTTTCAGCATTTTTTCCCGAACCCATTTCAGTCACCAAATGACAGGGACGCACAGTCCAGACAGGAGGTTCCTATGACAATGCTGAGGATGTTACAGGAGTATCTTGATACGCATCATGTCGGGTACCAAGTGATGGCGCATCCGGCCGCCTACACCGCGCGGGAAGTCGCTCATCTCCAACATGTTCCAGCCCGGGAGATGGCGAAGGTCGTCATGGTGAAGACGGCTGACGGAAAACCGATGATGTTAGTGCTGCCAGCGACGCATCGTGTTGACTTCAGTGCCCTCGACAGCGCGCTGCACACCAGGACCAGACTTGAAGAAGAGCGCGAGTTTTGTGAGCTCTTTCCCGACTGCGAGACGGGGGCGGAGCCGCCGTTTGGCAACCTGTTTCAGCTCGAAACGCTGGTCGATACAAGCCTGACGAAGGATGATGAAATTCTCTTCAATGCGGGCTCGCATCGCGAAACCCTGCGCATGCGCTACGCGGATTACGCGGAGTTGGTTCATCCGCAGATCGCGAGTTTTGCCCGCATGATGTAGCACTCGGGTTTCTCACGCTAACTGCCCGACGATCCATCGTGCTGACAAGACTCAATTTTTGCCCGGCATCACCATCCCATCTCCCCCTCTCTAGGAGGAACGGCGCATGAAAGTCCGTGACATTTTGCATACGAAAGGAGCCACGGTCATCACGACGACACCAGACGCCACGCTGCATGACGCGTTGCGCACGCTGGTCGATTCTCGTGTTGTCACCTTGGTCGTGATTGATCCCGCAGGAAAAGTCGTGGGCATTATTACTGAACGCGACCTCTTGCGGGTGTGCGCGGAGCTCAATGGCGAAATCGATAGGCTCCGTGTGGCCGACTGGATGACGACCCATCTCATCATTGGCGTGCCGCGGGACGAAGTCGGCTACATCATGGGAATCATGACTCACAATCGCATTCGTCATTCGCCGATTATGGATGACGGTCGTCTGGAAGGCATCATTTCGATTGGCGATGTCGTCAAAGCGCAATTGGAAGAAACGGAGTTCGAGAACCGGTACCTGAAAGACTACATTCAACGGCAGTAAGGGGACAAGGCTGAGGCTGTAACTCCGAGTGAATACGCGATGAGCCGAACCCAGCCTTGCTGTCCGTTCAGACCAGACACTGATCGGACACGCAGGGCACTCGCCTGTCATTTTCACGAGCTACGATGTCCGGGCTCAATGATGCTCGGCGCTCTCGGCGTCCGCTTTTGGGCACGATCAACATGGGACTGTTCTCCATCATCCGCATTGCCGCGGTGCTGAACGAGGGCATGGACTTCCTTTGCCTATGCGGTCACGACTCAGGCAGTGACTGCGCGAGCGCCTCGTGAGTCGCCGCGTGTTGTTCGGTTGCGTGCTTTTTCCGTTGGAAATAGGTGATGACCCGGTTCATCCGTGTGACCATGGCGCGGCGGCCTTGGGGATTCATCGTCCCAACCGATCGCTCACTCCCATACTGATAGACCCGCGCCATGATCTCGTAGCGGCGGATCGCGTGGTCGAACTGAACCGCTTGCTGGCGATACGTCGCGGCTCGGGCGCGGTGATAGCTGGCATTCATCAGCAGTTCCCGTGACGGCTCTTCGCCATACGCGGGGATGCTCAACATCACAAGCAGAGAAACCGCCACCAGGACGATCATTGACCAGTGAATTCTCCACATGTTCATCGCTGCCTCCTCCTTAGAGTTTGCTATCTCCCGGCCCTCGCGGATGAGTTGGCCTTAGAGATCGGATTCCTGCATCAAGCGGAACCCGACTTTCATCTTCACCTGATACTGCGTCACCTTGCCATCGTGGATGAGCCCACGCGCCTCCGTGACCTCAAACCAGTCCAGTCCCTTGAGCGTTTGCGACGCTCTTTCGATGGCGTGACGAATCGCGTCCTCCATCGTGTTTTCCGATGTCCCCACTAATTCGATCAGCTTATAGGTGTTCTCTCGCATACGATCCTCCTTTCCTGAGGGTTAGGGTTAATGGGTTTTCCACATGTCTGACCAATACTGCTTGGTCCTCCTCCCTGCGTCTTATGTCGAGGCGGCGCCAAGCTCGGAGGGCGGAACATGCGAGGCGTTCCACAAGGCCACGGCTTGCTGATGCAGCCCGTGGTCGCTACTGAGCGCATCAATGGCATCAATCAGTCGGCGGAAATGCACTTCCATCTCCGGGCCTGATTGACGCAAGAGCCAGCCCACGCTCTCTGGAAAGGCCTCGATCCAGCGCTCGGCGAGTTCGTTGACCCCGGCCTTCTCGATCGCGATCGTGTACGACAACGCTTGCTCGACACTGAGAGTGTTCTCTCGGAGCGCGTCCTCCGCCACAGTCATTACTGCCTGGACTTGAGCGAGGACCTCTTCGGATAACGGCGGCGGAGAGGCCATGAGGTCGACGAGCCGATCCGACTGCTGGAGCATGGCCAAGTGCTGCCGCTCATCCTCAGCCATACAGTTCCAGAAGAAGCGGGCTTCCGATGGCCAGTCAGTTTTCGCCCCTAGTGCTCGATACCACGCACGAATTCGTTGCTCGCAGGCGATTAACTCGTGTAACAATAATCGTGGGCTCATACGTCTCCTCCCTACTCCGGTTGGCGACGATCCCAGCCATACGGTAGTGGCCTCTCTTTCCACTTATGCCCCGGCATGCGGAAATGCGTGTTCCTCCACGGTCAGGGCGTACCTCCGTCCTGCCGACGATTAATGACCGTGCGCCGGGTGGTGTGAAAACGCATCCGCCGCTGCCGAGGCGACGATCATAACGCCAGACAGAACAACGAGAGCGAACAACGCGACTCCCAGCACGGCGAGGTCCTGGGTAAAGTCCAGAGCAACGGGGATCGAACTCGGCGACGGTAAAACATTGAACATAAGAAGCTCTCCTTTCTCTTGTCTGGTAGACTCACTAGCGGTTTTCTTACGCAGCAATCGTGCCAATACGTGATGCCACGGGGGTGTGGCTTTCCAGAACGGGGAGGGCAATAAGCGCTCAGCAACAAGGAGGGGAGGACAGAGAAATTTCTGGCGGAGTGTATGGACTGACTGGAACACCCACGAATGTGACGGCGACAAAAAGTAAAGGAATCCAGAGGGCGGGAAGGCTCATACGCACAGAGGGGGACCTTCCCGGGAAGGTCCCCCTCTGCTGATGTCTTATGCCCCAAAACTTCATCCGGCTACGTCTGACAATCACCTCCCACCTCTGATAGACGAGCACTCGCTCCCGCTTGTCCCCCTACTGTAGGGGGAGTTCCCCTGTTGTCACCTCTCTGACCTTCGACGTTGGTATGGTCGCTTAGCGACCGGTGCCTTCAACATCACAGTGAAGGCGAGGTTCTCACAGCGTCACGGTCTCGCGGAAGCCCACTTGTCACGCATCGTCCACCCTGGTGGGCTGTTCTCGTCAGGCGGCGTTATATCTCCCATACAGCACCTCATTGTTGTTGGACTCGGGATGCGGGACCTGCGCGATCCGCGCTGTCCCCACAACACCCGCCTCCTCTGGTTCGGGTGTTCTTCTCTTTTGGCTATTCGCGTATGTGGTCGAGCGTGTGTCGCGCGGAGTCCCACTCTCCTCCTTCAATGACGCCACCATCCTCCAAAATGCTGAACTCCTCATTGGTCAGCTCTGCCCACGACACATGCACGTATTGTGGGCGGTCGTCGAAAGCGTCAACGGCCTCCAGCAACATCGCTCCATCGCCACCAGACACCACGCTGTGGTCTTCCCACTCTTCCAGCTTTCTAAACTTCATATCTCCTCCTCGCCGTCAACGATTGACGGGTGACAAGGGACGCCACGTACAACCTCCTTTCCTTGCCCGGGCGACGCTGGCACTCGCGAAGAGACCAACGATGGCCTGTGCCTCCCTTCGGAGAAAAGAGTCACCGTATGTTGCCCACTGGTGTAGCGACATGATCCAGTGACGCGAGGCTCATTGTAAGGAAGCTGGGCTGCTCTTGTACCGTGATCGCCTTCGTCCGATGCAAGAAGCCCGTTCCTTCCTTACGGTCGAATACCGACAGGCCGTCCCCACGATTTCCAGCAAGCATTGCGATCCTTTGGTAACGTACCCACCGGATTCTTTTATACTCCGATGGATCATCGCGGTGTCCTCTTTCGCGGCGAAAGAGTATTTTTTGTCGGCCTCCCGATATTCCTTCCGTCTACGAGGCGCAAAAGTCACGCCATGTGTCACTCGTCGTTATTTATGCTCCGATGCGCGGAAAGAGGGGGCATATGATCCCCATTTTCTCATTTTTTTCATGTGTCCAT
Organism: Deltaproteobacteria bacterium; assembly: GCA_013140885.1. Classification (GTDB taxonomy): domain Bacteria; phylum Desulfobacterota; class Binatia; order Bin18; family Bin18; genus JABFSC01. The sequence goes on from JABFSC010000025.1 coordinate 6,742, forward strand.
TGGGCCCTGAGGGACCAACAGCTCCGCGAATGCCGAAACCGTGCGGTCAAGAGGACGCGCGTGTCCAAAGGACCGGACACCGCAAGAACGTGCCGAGACCCAAGGATACGAAAAACGTGAATCACCACGCGTGATTAGACACATGCACCAGTGCCACCGCATCTGTCCGAAGAAGTCGAACAGTATGAACTTCCTGTGAGATTTTTCTTGGGATAGTCGAGAGTTGTCGTGTCCGCCATGACCGGACAGTGGCGCACTGAGAAAGTGTCTGATCGTCACTTGGACGAGCCTGGGAGCCACGACGGCCAGGACGTTCGCCGAGGCGGGGATCAACCTCAGCTTTCTCGGTGCCCAGGTGATCGTGGGAGTGCGACCTTATCCTCAACGCGCGCGGCGATGAAAGACCGCGCACGACGCCAGGCGAGCCGGCATCGGCACGGCTACCACGGGTGCAACGGGATGGCCGAAGTCGCGGGCGAGCATGGGTGTGATGTGGTCAAGGGCGCGGTCAATCGCGGTCATCATCCTAAAATCAATCACGTCCGCAGTGACATGCCCTGAGCCCGTCACCGCAACCGCGATATGGCAATGCGTGGCGCCTCCAGGCCCGAGGTGTCCCGCATCTTCTAGACATACGGTGACGTGCAAAATGTACGGCGCGAATCGGGCCAGGGCGCTGCTCACCCGCTGCTCGAGGTGGCAACGCGAGATCGGATTCATTTCATCGCATAGTCTACGAATGTCGATTTGCATAATCGTCCCCTCGTACTGTTACGACTGGACAGCAGCCCCTCGGAACACACCGGATTCGTGGCCGAGGCGCTCGTGCTTCAAGTCCCTTCGTTCCCCGCTTTCTTTGCGTCCGCGATGCTTGCCTCTAATATCGCGAGACGCTCCTTGAGCACCTTTTCTTGCTGCCACCGCGCGGTCACGTCACGAATAAGCGCTGCGGTTCCTACCACACCCTCCGTGTCATCGCGCAGCATGACAATCGTAAACTCGATCGAAATCCGCGTCCCGTCTTTCCGTAGCGCTGGCACGGCCAACAGATCACGTCCATACCGTGTCACCCCAGTGGCCATGACCTTACGGTACCCCTCCCAGTGCCGCCCGCGCAGATGCTCCGGGATGATGAGATCAAGGGTTTGCCCCACCACCTCCTCGGCGCGGTAGCCGAACATGGTTTCAGCCCCGCTATTCCACAGTTGACCGACCCCCTCGCGATTGGCGAAGATGATCGCGTCCTGGGTCCCTTCAACAATGTGGCGACATAATTCGTCGTGGGTCATGCGCGCACCTCCACATCAATTGGCCTGCCGCGGGTCCTGCAAAGCGACTGCGTTCTTTTGTGTGGAAGAGCGCAAAAGACAGGCCAGGCAACCGCGCACGCTGGCGCGCATGTTGCACAACAACCCACGACGACACGTAATCAAGGCCAAGCCGGCCGACTTCCGCATCTGCACGTACCGAGGAAAGGAGGGCGCCGTATGAAAGGATCACCAGAAATCATCGCGGAACTCAATGTCGCGTTGAAGGGGGAATTGATCGCCATCAGTCAATACTTCCTCCATGCCTTGTTATTCAAGAAGTGGGGCTATTTGCGGCTCTCCAAGAAAATGTACGACGAATCGATCGAGGAAATGAAGCATGCTGAGCAACTGATCGACCGTATTCTCTTCCTGGAGGGGACTTCAGTCCTGAGCGACCCCTTCAACCTGACGATCGGGAAAGATGTCCAGGAGATCTTGGAAAACGATCTCGTCTTGGAACGAGACGGATTGCCGGAATTAAAGAAGGCCATTGCGCTGTGCCTGGCGCAGGCCGATACCGGGCCGCGGGAACTCTTGGAACACATCTTGGTGAGTGCGGAAGAACACATTGCGTGGTTGGAAGCGCAGACGTCGCTGCTGCGGCAGGTCGGCTACGAAAACTACTGCGCCCAACACATTCAGCCGGCGTGAATGCTGTTCGAGAAGCTGAACCAACACCGTGCCGTTCAAGAGCGGGGAGGACGAGCTTGCTATGTCTGCCGCAGGGACAGTGAGGGGACAAGTGAACGCAAGTGAGCGCGTCTTCCACGGGTGGTGTATCGGTGGCATCCTTTGGAATATAGAATCTTTCCGCGAGGTGAAGCCTGAACCTCGAAGGGTGAAGCCTTTTGAACGTTGAACCTTGACCCTGTCGTTGACCTTGAACGGAGGCGCCATGAGCGCGACACACTGGTCTTCCGGGCCACGCATCTATAACGTCTTCCCATTGCTGGCGGGACCGTTGCCACAGTGGACGCCACACCTTGAGCGGGCGCGACGGTTGGGGTTTGATTGGGTCTTTACCAACGCGTTCCATTACGCGGGGTATTCTGGCAGCCTCTACTCCGTCAAGGACTACTACGCCATTGATCCACGGTTGGTGGATGCGACCGCCGGTCCGCCACTCGCCCAACTCACGCGAATGCTCGAGCGCGCGACCCGACTTGGCCTCAAAGTCATGATGGACTTGGTCATTAACCACACGGCCTTTGACTCACCTCTCGTGACAGAGCACCCCGACTGGTACAAACGTGGCGCCGATGGCGAGCCGCTCCATCCGAGCGCGAAGGACGGAGACAACAAAGTGACCTGGGGTGATTTGGTGGAAGTTGACAATGCCAATAGTCCCGACCGTGAGCGTTTGTGGCGCTATTGGTTGCGACTTGCCGAGCACTATGCCGCCCTCGGATTTCGTGGGTTTCGCTGTGACGCCGCCTACAAAGTTCCTGGTGATCTCTGGCGGTTCTTGATCGAACGGATCAAACAATCGCACCCTGGAACGTTCTTTGTCGCCGAATCGCTGGGCTGTCCGTTCGAGGATACCGTGCGGCTCGCGCGATCGGGCTTTGACTTTATCTTCAACAGTGCGAAGTGGTGGGACTTCACTGAACCCTGGTGTCTTGAACAGTATCGCCAGACGGCACCGCTCGTTCCCTCGATCAGTTTTCCCGAATCGCATGATACCGAGCGGTTGGCAACCGAACTCCGTGGGGATCAAGCTGCGGTCAAACTGCGCTACGCCTTCTCAGCCTTCTTCTCCGCGGGGGTGATGGTCCCCATCGGCTTTGAGTATGGCTTTCGCCAACGTCTCGATGTGGTCACCACGCAACCGCAAGATTGGGAAACTGCACAGTGGGATATCAGCGAGTTCATGACGAACGTGAATCGCGTGAAGATCTCGCATCGAGTCTTTAACGAGGAAGGGCCGATCGAGCGGGTAGAGAGTGGTAACGCCAAGGTCGTGGCTTTGGTGAAATCGTCGCGCGACGGAAAAGAGAAAGCCTTGCTGGTGTTCAACATCGACCGACAGCGGACACAGTCTTGCCAACTGATGCGGATGGGGCACGTCTTTGCTGGCATGTCGCGGGTGCGCGATGTCTCGCCCGATGGGCCACTCCAGCACGCGCCGGATTTTCAGAGTGGACAACTCAAACCATCTGGAGTTCATGTCATTGTCGGCGGATAGGAGCAATGGGGAAAAAGCGACTGCTTCCCTTGAACCTGAAACCTTATGGATAGTTTGCGCTACTGGGTGTTGGAGATGCATGTCGATGGATTCCGCTTTGACCTCGCCTCGGCACTGGCACGGGAACTCCATGCGGTGGATCGGCTCGGTGCGTTTTTCGATATTATTCACCAGGACCCGGTCATTTCTCAAGTCAAACTCATCGCTGAACCGTGGGACCTCGGCGAGGGTGGCTATCAAGTGGGCAACTTCCCCGTCCTGTGGGCGGAATGGAATGCTGAATATCGCGACACGATGCGCCGCTTTTGGAAAGGCGATGAGGGATTGGCGGGCACGGTCGCGTATCGCTTGACCGGCAGCAGCGATCTGTATGAAGGGGGAGGGAGGCGTCCGCACGCCAGTATCAATTTCATCACCGCCCATGATGGTTTCACTCTTCGTGATGTCGTCAGCTACAACGAGAAACATAACACCGCCAATGGCGAGGAGAACCGCGATGGCCACAATGCCAATCTGAGCTGGAATTGTGGAGAAGAGGGGGAGAGTAATGATCCGGCGATCCTCGCACTGCGCGCACGGCAGCAACGGAATTTTCTCGCGACGCTGATCCTGTCACAAGGGGTTCCCATGCTGCAGGCGGGCGACGAGATCGGGCGGACGCAACAGGGCAACAATAACGCCTACTGCCAAAACAATGCGCTCTCCTGGGTGGATTGGCGACTCGACCACCCGCAACAAAACCTGTTGACCTTCACCAAATTGCTGATTCGCCTGTTTCATCAGCACCCGGTATTACGTCGGCGAAAGTTCTTTCAGGGGCGGCGCATCCACGGTTCCGAAGTGAAGGATATCACCTGGTTTCGCCCGGACGGACAAGAAATGACCGAGGACGATTGGCACAATTGGCACACGCGCGGCCTCGCGCTACGTCTCGCCGGTGATGCCATCGAGGAAGTGGATACCCGTGGGCGGCGGATTCGTGACGACACGTTATTGATCTTGCTCAATGGCTCCCATGAGCCGCTTTCCTTCCTGCTGCCTCTCCAGCAGCGACGGGCACTGGGAGTTGGTGCTGGACACGCGAGAAGCCACTGGGCGGTGATCCCAACCCCTGATACGCGCGAGAAAACCCTATGTCCTTGAAGCCCGGTCTCTCGCGGTCTCTCGTCTCGCCACATAGGCCCGAAGACGCGCGGTCTGTGGCGTTCGCCTGTTCCCGTGGAAGAATTCCGGGGTTGGGTATCTCTCACGAATTGTCTTCGCCTTGTTCCCGGCTGAGAGTCGTGGTACGGCAAGGAGCCACAGCGGGACAAAGAGTTTGCGTGCAGTGTCTCGTCGAGGGATGAGTAAAGGAGTGATTCATGTCGTTTTACATCAAACGAAGCTACGTTGATAACGGGCCAAGCATTGAACTGGTCAATATCCACTATACCTGGACGCCAATGGGACAGCCGCCTGACTGGGAAGCTCATCGGGAGACTCGTGCCATGCCCCGTGGCGGCGTGCTTGTGCGCGGCATGGGGGGAACGACCGTGGCCGAATCCGGAGACTATGTGCAGTCCGCCTCTGAACGGATCGAATTGCCGGACGACGGTGTGCGCCGCAAAGTCATCCGCTTACCCAAGGCCATCCAGGATCCGTCCGCCTCCGCTGGTTACACGGAGAACTATGCTTTTCATCACTACTATGAGGTGTTTCGCGGTGGCAAGCGCGAACAGAGTCCCCTCTACACCGAGGAGATTGTCAGCAAAGAAGTCGAATACGTTGACTTCCAAGGCAACCTCGGTGGCATGTGTATTTTCTGGAGCCTCTACGACTGGGACTCCCCGCAGTACCAACCAACGGAAGTGCGCGAGTTTATTGAGCGCTACGGCGAGGACGACGCCCATCGGTCCCATAAATTCTACGGCACCGAGGACAAAGAGAATTTCTCGCGTATCCGTTCGGAAAAACTCAGCTCGTTAGCGTTGCCCCGTCGCTTCGTTGGTAAAATTTATGGTCCCAAGGGATCCGAGGTGCACCAGCGGTGGCATGTGGGCGGGATGTGGAGTCCTAATCGCAGCGAACGGTGGGAAGACTACTGGGGATATGTCGTGCATACGCTTTAAGGCACGGGAAAGGGGGTAAAAGGGTAAAAAGGAGACGGGAAATAAGAACGGGGGAAATGGGTCAAAGGGGAAATGGGTAAAGGGAACGAAAGACGTATTTTCTGCCCTTCCGTTTCCCTTCTCCACCAGTTCCCCTTTTCGCCCGATCCGACTTTATATATTTCCCGTTTCCCCATTTACCCGTTTCCCCCATTGTCTTATTCCGCACCAATCATCAGCACTGTGCGATCAGTGAATTAAGGAGAGAGAAGAAATGATGTACACCCGCCTCTTCTATGGGACGATTCAAACCGGCAAGGAGCAGGAAGCCCTGGCCATTATGAGCGAATTCGTCGATCTGATCCAAAACGAGCCTGGCTGCCTGCTTGGGCAAGTCCTGCAAAATGGCCACGAAATCGTGGGCATCAGCTCGTGGGAAAGCAAGGAGGCGCTCGCCGCCTATGCGGATGGAGACATCGCACGTGAGTTGTTCACCCGCATGACGCCACTGTTGATGGGGAGGCCGACCGCCCGGAGTTATGAGATCAAGCGAAATCGCGCGAAACCAGCGGTGACACAGACAGTGTAAGGAGGTGGACGGTGTTTCAGTTGACGAAAACGTGGGCCGACCAGGAACCTGGGGTTGAGATGGTCGAGATCCGCTATACATGGTCAGGAGTCGGCGAGGCCGCGCGGTGGAATGGGCAAGAGGAGTCCGAGGTCATGTCGGTGGTGCCAAACACCACGCCGCGGCTCCGCCAAGGCGTGATCGAGATTCCGCGCTACCTCGACATGAACGATACCTATCAACTGCACTATCGCTTTGTGTTCGTACGAGGTGGAAGAGAGGAGTTTTCTCCCATCTTCACCGAGGAGATTGTCGCGCACGAGGTGCCCTACATTGACACAGTGGGACGGATCACCGAGGTGCGGCTGCTCTGGAGCGTCAACGGCTGGACGGCCCAGAACTGGACTCAAGCCAAACTCGAGGGCCTGAACCTCACCACCAATGAGATGCGCGCTGGGCATGACCGCGAGGGGGAGGGGATCGCGGACGATGCGATGTATGAATTGATTCGCACGGTGCCGTTACCCCGCCGCTATGTCGCCAAAGTCTGGGGCCCCCGCGGGGCGGCGGTCGAGTACGTCTACCAGTTGCTCCGCACCGATTCGCCCATACCCGACGATGACTTTGTCACCTGGGATAATAATCAGACTCAGAACTATCGTGTCGTCTTATCGTAAGTGCCGTTCGTGAAGCGCTATCAACGGTGTGAATTGCCATTCAGGTGAAAGAGGCGACGGGCGTTGTCGCCTAACACCTGACGGGCGACCTCGGGGCCGAGTTCTCGCACGAGCGGCACCAAGCCTTCATTGTAGGTTTCCTTGCCTTCGACGTTGGGAGGATGGCGGCAATAATGGTGCGGGCCATCGACCGACGCATCGGAACCGAAGAGCATGCGCGCGGTGTTCGTCTCTTCCACCAGTTGTAACACCTCACGCCACCCACACCAGGAGCTTTCGAGATAGAGATTGGGCTGCTCGCGCACGTGCAGTGCCGCGCGGCGGCGTCCTTCCGTTGGTCCAAGATAGGTGTGGTAGAGAATCACCGGCACCGTCGGGAACCGTTCCGCGAGGCGCCGGATATGATCGGGATCCGCTTCTCCTGGGGCGCTATGACACGCCACGGGACACCCAACCTCGGCGGCGATTTCGAGATAGCGGTCGAGGTCGTGATCATCGGCGCGATAGTCATCGACGGTGGGGTGGAGCTTGAGACCGATAAAACCGTCAGTGAGACGCGCGCGGACTTCCTCCATCGTGGTCTCACCTGGTCGCACCCACACCAAGGGAAACAAATTATGCGCGAGTCCTTTCAAGCGATCCAGCGCCCGATTCTCGTACCACGAGACAATGCCATAGCCAATGCCAGCCGATGCCATCGCCG
>JABFSC010000675.1 GCA_013140885.1 Deltaproteobacteria bacterium
ACAAAGAGTTCAAGAATTTCCGGGTCGGACAGATGTCGTTGTAGAGCCGCGAAGGTTTCATCTTCAACACGGTTGAGAGAAAGAATCTCATCAGTCGCCGCCATCACCGCCCGTTCTTTTGGAGAGAAAAGCTCGCTCGTCTTCCATCCCTTGATGGCGGCGAGCTTCTCTTCGGGAATGCCGACCATGCGAGCGACTTTCAGGTGCTGGGAGAACTCAAACTTCGAGTCGCCGACGATGGCCGTGCGCAGGATCACGAGCTCCCGTAATTGCGGGTCGAGCTTGCGTCCAGGTTGGAGGAGCGGGAGGAGCGTATTGTAGGCCATCACGACCAAGTCCGGCACCAACGCAAAGGTCGTCCAGTAGTCACCGGGAGTGCCAGTGTCCGTCCCCGGTTCAGCCACGGGATCCCGTTCGCCAAAGAACTGGCGGTAAATGGCGAGGACCTCCGGTGGTGCTTCCGCTTTTGGTACTTGTCGTAATCGTCCCATACTCCCTCCTTTATCCGTGCCGCCCCCCATACCATGATCGTCGCACTAACGGACAGCCCCCTATTTGCAATGACTCGTCGAATCAGGCGAGATAGGGAGCAATCACTCGTGTAGGTAAGAAGAGGAGGAGGCTCACGTGCTGAACACGGAATTGCTTTTCGAGCGTGATGGGGCAATCGCCACCGTCATCTTCAATCGCCCAGAGGCCCGCAACGCCATGACATGGGCGATGTACGATGGTTTAGTCACCGCCTGCGAGACGGTCGATAATGACCCAACTCTGCGCGTGATGATCCTCCGTGGCGCTGGCGGCAAGGCGTTTGTCGCGGGCACCGACATCAGTCAGTTCCAATCCTTCCACAGCGCGCAAGATGCCTTGGACTATGAACGTCGGCTTGATGACGTGATTGGGCGTCTGGAAAGTGTGACGAAGCCGACTATTGCGATGATCGAAGGTCCCGCTGCTGGTGCTGGCGCGGTGATCGCGTTGACCTGCGATTTGCGCTACGGCACGCCCGACAGCCAGATCGGTGTCCCCATTGCTCGCACTCTTGGCAACTGTCTGTCCATCGCGAATTATGCGCGTCTCGTGGACATGATCGGCCCGGCACGGACCAAAGAAGTGATCTTTCGTGCCCGTTTGGTGCCGGCGGAACAAGCCTGTCAACTTGGCTTGATGAATGAGATTGTCCCCGCCGACCGTCTCTCCACGCATGTGCGTACAGTGGCGGAGGAGATCGCGACGCACGCGCCGCTCACGCTCCGAGCGACCAAGGAAGCGATTCGCCGCTTGCAGGTCCATCGTCGAGCCGTGGACAGTGACGACCTCACCGTCATGGCCTATACGAGCGCGGATTTTCGTGAAGGGGTGACGGCATTCGTGGAGAAGCGGAAGCCGGTGTTTGCCGGGAAATAAAACGTAAAGCGTAAAGCGTAAAAAGAAGCCGGGGGGCGTTTTACGTCTTACGTTTTACGTCACCGGATGTTCCAGCCCGTACTTGTCGATCTTCCGATAGAGCCGCTGTCGATCAATGGCGAGGAGCCGCGCGGCTTCGTTCTTGTTACCGTGGCTTTTGCGGAGGGCCGCCGCGATCAGAGATTTCTCCATGTCTTCGAGTGTCGGCAAATCGGCGAGTTCGTGAAAATTGACGGGCTGTTCCTCAAACCCCGCAATCGGGCCAGGTAAATCCGCCAGGGTGATTTCATTGCTCCGCGACAACGCGAACATCCGCTCAATCACGTTTTGCAACTCGCGGATATTGCCGGGCCAGGGATACATCACCAATTGTTCTAGTGCTTCTGGTCGCACTTTCTTCGGCTCGACTTTATACTCCGTGCTAAAGGTGGCGATGAAATGTTCGATCAGCAACGGAATATCTTCTCGGCGCTCCCGTAACGGAGGCAGATGAATCGGCACCACATTGAGTCGATAGAAGAGGTCCTCACGAAAGGTGCCTCTGCGCACCTCGGCGTCCAGATCGCGATTGGTGGCGGCGATAATGCGGACATCCACCTTGATTGGACGACTGGACCCTAACGGCGTGAATTCCTTCTCCTGAATCACCCGCAGAAACTTGACCTGGAGTGGTAACGGGATTTCCGCGATCTCATCAAGAAACAGCGTGCCGCCGTTCGCGGTCTGAAAGACGCCATTGTGATCCGAGATCGCCCCCGTGAAGGCCCCGCGACGATGGCCAAAGAGTTGACTATCCAGCAAGGTCTCGGACATCGCGCCGCAATTGATGGCCACGAACGGATGATCCGCCCAGGGGCCTTGGCGGTGAATCGTCCGCGCCACCAGCTCCTTGCCTGTCCCACTTTCTCCAGTGACGAGCACCGTGCTCTTGTTCATACTCACCGCCGCGATCAGCAAATACATTTGTCGCATGGCTGGGCTTTGGCCGATCAACTCACCAAATTTCTTGTAGGCGCGCACCTCACGCCGCAGGTGCTCGACCTCCTCGCGTAAGCGCTTGGTCTCTAGCAGCTTATCGACCTTCAAGAGCAGTTCATCGGGATTGCACGGCTTGGTGAGATAGTCAGTCGCGCCACAGCGCATCGCCTCGACCGCGCTCTCGATCGTGCCGTGCCCGGTCAGAACAATCACCGCGCAGCCGCGCTCCTTGACATTCATGGCCCGCAAGAGCTGCATGCCATCGAACACGGGCATCTTGAGATCGGTAATCATCACGTCGAACGGCGACTCATCGAGCAAGCGCAATGCCTCACGGCCATTGCTCGCGGTTTCGACGACATACCCCTTGCGTTGCAGAATCTTGGCCTGGGTTTTGGCCATGTTGATTTCATCATCCACTAATAAGACACGCGCTGTCATAGTGAGCCCTTCGGACAGTCACTCACGCCCGTGCGGGTGCCGCCTGTTTGTCCTTGCGTCGTTTCTCGGTCGCGCAGGGGCAGGGCAGTTCAATCAGAAATGTGCTCCCCTCCCCCACTATGCTGCGCACGGAAATGTTCCCCTGATACCGCTTAATGACCGAATGCACGACCGAGAGCCCCAACCCCGTCCCCTGTCCAGGCTCCTTGGTCGTAAAGAACGGATCAAAGACTCGATGCAGATGGTCCTCGGCGATGCCCATGCCGGTATCGCTAAACTCAATCTGGACGCGCCGATCCGCGTCCCGTTGCGTGCGGACGCGCAGCACTCCGCCGTTTGGCATGGCTTGCACGGCGTTGGTGATGAGATTGAGAAACACCTGTCGCAGGGCATTCTGATTGGCGGTACACACGCCAACCTTGCCAAAGGAGGTCGCGACCTTGACGCCGTTGGTCTGGAGATACTTGCCCATCAGTTGCAAGGTTTTCCGCAACAGGTCGTTGAGGTTGACCTCCTCCATTTCCGTACCGCTTTCACGGGAGAATTCGAGGAGATTCTTAATGATGTCCTGGGCGCGCGCGATCTCATCCTTGGCGATCTGTAAATCCTCGTGGACCTCAGGATTGGTGGTGTCCACGATCTCGCTGAGATCATACAGCGCGTTCATAATGATCCCGAGCGGATTGCGAATCTCGTGCGCGATGCCCGCCGCGAGCTGCCCGATCGCCGCCATCTTCTCCGACTGAATGAGTTGGCTTTCCAAGCGCTGGCGCTCAGATACATCCACATAGATGCCTTGCACGATCTTCTTGCCCCGATGTTCCAGGCTGCCAAAATAGCCCGATACGGGGACGACTCTGCCGTCTTTCGTCAGCAGCCGCAGATTTTCCCGACTGAGGTAGCCGTGGCCGTTGGTATTCAGTGAAAGCTGTCGCACTTCTTCTTGTTCCTCTTGTGGATGCAACTCCCAAATCGGACGCCCGGACAGCTCGTGTTGGAGGAAACTCGTGACTTTCTCGGCTTCGCGATTCGCGCGGATGATGGTCCCGGTCGCGCCATTGATGCTAAAAATCGGCGCGGGGGCGTTGTCCATCGCCTTGCGGTGACTTTCTTCCTCATCCTGTAGCGCTTCTTCGCGAGCTTCGACGAAGAAGTCGGTGATATGCAGCACCCGCTCGTAGAATTCTTGGTCCAGCAGATTGAGCATGTCCACCAGTTGTTTGCGATCCTTAACGTAGGCCACGCGCAAGCGCTCAACGATGAGCAGCCGAATTTTTGTTTGCCCTGACAGAAACCGGGAAGGGGACGAGTGGGAAATAAAACCATGTCGGGCATGTTCACGAAGATAGACGTAGGTTTCAATATCGTGGGGATTCTCGATGTGGGCAGCCCAACGCAAGAGGGCATCGTACATATTTTGGCGAATTTCGGGGATTTGTTCGGGCAGAAGAGCATAGACCGGCGCGATCAATCCGATCCACTCATCCACGATTTCGGCGGCGTGGTCACGAATGAAACTCGCCAGTTGGGTGCGTAGCGGGCTAGGCTGGCGCGGGAACTGCAACAGCTCGCAGCCGCGCATGTAGCGTTCAACCCGTGTGAGATGGTCTTCGAGCGTCTCTTCAAACGGTGGTAGCATAGGCTCTCTCTTTCCGCCCTTTCCCCATAGCGTCAGGGGCTCAACTGACCTTGGACCTCAAATCTTAGACTTTGGACTTTGGACCTTGGACTGCCCCTTCCCCTAGCGCTGGGGTCTCGGTGAGACAATCCCCCTGACGAGGTCTCTTCATTTTTCAGCATCGTCTCTGTATGGTGGCCGCCTTATCGCGGCGGCAAACACGCGAGACCCCATCCCCCCTTGGTGAGGAAAAGAGCACCACGGAGAGACTTTCCGCCCCAACACGTGTTGAATGGAACAGCAAAGAGAACCCATGGCCCCACACGAGGACGCTGATGTCCAGCTTATGCTGCGCTTTCAGCGGGGAGAAGTTGAAGCATTTCAACAGCTCTTTCAGAAATTCGCCCCGTCGGTGGTCAACTTCGCGGCTCATTTCTTGAATAACCGGGCACGAGCCGAAGAGATTGCGCAGGAGGTCTTCCTCCAGGTATATCGCTGGCAAACGAGATACGAAGCCAAGGCCAAATTTTCGACATGGTTGTTTAAGATCGCCCACAACCATTGCTTGAACGAGGTTCGTAAAGGAGAGTATCGCGTTTCGATAGAGTCGATTGGACCGCACGAAGACGCCGACGGAGATACGCGGGAACGGCAACTGCCGGATACGCGGTCGAGTAAGGGAGAAGATATGCTGGCCGCGAAGCAAGCGGCGCGGCGTATCGAACAAATTTTACAACGGGTGCCGGAAACACAGCGCACCGCGTTAATGTTGAGTCGCCTAGAAGGCATGTCGTATCAAGAGGTGGCTGAGGTGCTGGGGGTCACGGAGAAGGCCGTGAAAAGTTTAGTGTTTCGCGCGACGCAAAGTCTCAAGGACGGACTCAAGGATATGGTGAACCCCGATGACCTGTGAAGAAATTCGAGAAGAATTAGTCGCGTACCAGGATGGACAGCTAGCGGAACAGGACCGACGACGGGTGAGTGTCCATCTCAGCACCTGTTTAGCCTGTACCCAGGAAGCCGCGTCCCTGGCGCGCGTTGGACAACTGTTCCTCAGCATGGAACGGGTGACGCCCTCGCCAGATTTCGCCGCGAACTTTTGGCAGCGGCTTGAACAAGAGAACCACGCTCAACCGGCGCGTCGTCCAGAGTCTCAGCTCATACGCTGGTGGCGTGACCTGCGTGAATCCATGACGAACTGGCATCTCACGCCAGCGCTTGTCGGCGTCGTGAGTCTCCTGATCTTTTTCGCGGCGCTCGCGCAGAAACCGGAGCGCACCGCGCCGACAGCCGGACCAGAGATTGCGAGCACGAAGAAACCTGAGACTCTCGCCAAACCTGCGGCGGCAAAGGAACCTGACGTTCCGGCCGCAGTGCTGGAACAACTTGATTTCTTCGTCGATTACAAACTGATCACCGATCTGGATAGATTGACACATTTTGAAGATATCGCGGCGATTGACCTTGAAACGGAAGATGCCGTTGCCGTTGCGGAAGCCGAGATTCCCAAGGAAGTCTTAGACGACCCTGGGTTTTTCGCGCAGTATCAAATTTTACAACAACTGGAACGCCTGGAGAATTTCGACTCCATTCTTGCGTCTCCGAGTCAGGACGACGCGGAAACCCAGGGCTAACAGTTAAGGAGTGTCGAGTGAGTCTCTTCGTGACGAGATACCTTGTAGGCATTGCCGTGGTGAGCGGCATTCTGACCCTGTGGCCGCTCCGGGAGAGCGGGTGGGCACAGCACCTCTCGGAAGGAACCATCCAACAGATCAAACGTGACTGGCGCGATCTTCCCCCCCGAGAACGATCACGCGCGCTTGAGAATTATCAGCGGTTTCAGAAACTGAAACCGGAACGGCAACGAGACTATCAAGAGCGCTATCATCGGTGGTTAGATCTGCCTGATAATGAGCGGGACCGACTGCACCAGAATTATCGCCGTTACCGTGGCATGACGTTGGACGAGAAGGAAGAATTTGACCGCAAATCCCGCCGCTGGCGTGATCGGCGGCGCGACTAATCTCGCTTCTTCTCCCACTGTCCCACCGCTTTTACCCCGACTATCGCATTTGGCGTAGTCGGTTTTTTTTCTTCTTCCCACTGTTCTTTCTTGCGATCGGGGAGAAACTTTTCCCGCCGACTTGTGTTTTCTCTCCAGTTACTGATGCTGATAAAAATAAGAAAAAGAGGAAGGACTTGTATATGAAACGGATTTTTCTTTCACGGACAGTCGCTGCTTTCGCTACGGGCATGATGTTGACCTCGGGTATCCCTTCTTATGCGTACGATGACTATACTGATGACCGGAGAGTGCAAGCGTATGATCGCTACGACGAAGAGGAAAATACTTACGACCGCGACTACCGAGACGACGATCGTTACGAACGGCGACAACCAGCGCGAACCCCCACGCCTGCTCCGAGTTCGGGCACTTCCCTTGGCATCAGCAAGTCCGCCGCTGGGGCCTTGACTGGAGCCGTACTGGGCGCGGGCACCGGAGCTATCGTGGGCAGTCATAAAGGACGCGCTGGTCGAGGCGCACTCATTGGCGGTGGCGTTGGCGCGGTTGGTGGCTACTTGATGGGCAAGCAAATCGAAAACCGCGATTCCGAGTTGGATGGCGAAGAACAACGCCTGCTTCAGCAGCGCCAGGAAATCGCGCGCAACCGCGAATTGATCAATGACCTCAAGCGGCGCAAGCTCGACGCGCGTGAAACGAAACGTGGCGTGGTGGTGAATCTCCCCGATGTGTTGTTCGAATATAACAAAGCGAGCTTGACCCGCGATGCACGTGACAAAGTGGGGTACATCGCCGAGATACTGGAAGAACGGGCGCGGAATCGCCGCGTTTCCGTGGAAGGCCACGCCGACGCCGTCGGGGGGCAAGATTATAATCTACGCCTGTCGCAAAATCGCGCGGAATCCGTCGCCCAGGAACTCGCCGACAGTGGCGTGCGAGATGATCGCCTGAAAATAAAAGGATTCGGAGAGAAATACCCGGTCGCTCCCAATACTCGGCCCAATGGCGCGGACAACCCGTCCGGGCGCGCTAAGAACCGCCGTGTCGAAGTCGTCATTGAAAACTAACCATAACCTGATCTCCACGCAGCCTCGTGGAAAAAATGAGGAGGATGAAGATGAAACGCATCATTAGCATACTAAGTCTCACGGCCCTGTTGGGCGGCTGTGCCGCTCCGATGAGCCAGAGAGAAAAATCCACACTCGCGGGTGGTGCCCTCGGTGCCGGAGCCGGAGCGCTGATTGGCAGTGCGGTTGGTCGCCCAGGACGAGGAGCCCTGATTGGTGGTGGGCTTGGAGCGTTAGGTGGAGCGGTGGTTGGCGATCAAATGGAAGGACAGTCGCAACGATCCGATGCCCATGCCCGCGAGCTGGAAGAACAGGAACGCGAAATCGCTCGGCAACGCCGAGAACTCGACGACCTCCAACGCCGTCGGTCTGATTCCTATGATGATGATCGATATGATCGCCGTCGTGATGACCGCTACTAAAAACCACCCTCGCTCACCGTGGTGACCAGACGTGAGCTTTCCGTTTCCAATGTGAAGGGGCGTATGATTATACGCCCCTTCCTGCGTCATACGACCGTTTCCGATGCGTAGGGGCGTATGGTTTACGCCCCTACCACCCCCTCACTTTCCTCACTCCACTCACGTGGGTATCATGCGCCCCTATGTCACAGTCAAGAAATATACCGCTGCCATCCGCCACGACCAAAGATATGCTCGCCCTGCTCCGTGAACGCATTCTGCTGTTCGACGGTGCGATGGGCACGTCTGTGCAAGGGCTCCACCTCACCCCCGAAGATTTTGGCGGCCCTCAGTATGACAATTGCAATGAATACCTCGCGCTGATCCGTCCACAGATCATTGCTGATATTCACGAGGGATTTCTCAAAGCAGGGTCGGATATCCTTGAGACCGACACCTTTGGTGGCACCCCAATCGTTTTGGCGGAATTTGACTTGCAAGACCACGCGCTTGAAATCAATCGCGCCGCCGCCCAAATCGCCAAGGACCTCGCGCGTCGCTATTCCACCCCGGCCAAGCCGCGCTTCGTCGCTGGTTCAATGGGACCAACGACCAAGAGTATTTCCGTCACCGCCAGTGCCACCTTTGAACAATTGCGCGAGACCTACGCCGTTCAGGCGGAAGGACTGCTGCTCGGCGGTGTCGATTTTCTCATCCTGGAAACCGCCCTCGATACGTTGAATGTCAAAGCCGGACTCGTCGGGATCGAGGATATTTTCCACAAGCTGGGAGTGAGCGTGCCCATCATCGTGTCCGGCACCATTGAACTCATGGGCACCATGCTCGCTGGCCAGGGCGTGGAGGCATTATATGTCTCGCTGGCGCACCACGACCTCCTTGCCATCGGATTGAATTGCGCGACCGGCCCGGATTTCATGACCGATCATATCCGCACGCTCGCGCAACTCTCGCGCTTCCCCGTTTTTTGCATGCCCAATGCCGGCCTGCCCGACGAAGACAACCACTATAATGAATCGCCGGCGATGCTCGCGGCCAAGCTGGAGCGCTTCGTCGATCAGGGCTGGGTCAATGTGATCGGTGGATGCTGCGGCACCACGCCCGAACACCTCGGCCTGCTCGCGCAAATGCTGGAAGGGAAGAAACCCCGACTGCTGCAGACCCAACGCCGCAGTGCCGTGGCCGGGCTCGAACCGCTGGTGATCGAAGACGATAAGCGCCCGGTGTTGGTGGGTGAACGCACCAACGTCATTGGCTCGCGCAAGTTCAAGGAACTCATCATTAACGGCTCGTTCGAGGAAGCCGCGGAGATTGGTCGTCGCCAGGTTCGTGGCGGAGCCCAAGTCATTGATGTCTGTCTCGCCGACCCCGACCGCGATGAACTGAAGGATATGACGACCTTCCTTGACCTCTTGGTCCGCAAGGTCAAGGCTCCCTTGATGATCGACTCCACCGACGCACAGGTGATTGAAGAGTCGCTCAAGCGCTCGCAGGGCAAGGCGATCATCAACTCGATTAACCTTGAGGATGGTGAAGAACGGTTCGAGAAAGTCGTGCCCCTCATCCGTCGCTACGGTGCGGCGGTGGTCGTCGGCTGTATTGACGAAGACCCAGTTCAAGGCATGGCGGTCACTCGTCAGCGCAAACTCGAAGTCGCGCGCCACAGCTATGACTTGTTGACGCAAAAGTATGGCGTGCCCGCCGAAGACCTGATTTTCGACCCCCTGGTTTTTCCGCTTGGCACGGGCGATCAAAATTATATTGGCGCCGGCGAAGAGACGATTGAAGGCGTGCGACTGATTAAGGAGACCTTCCCGGAATGTAAAACCATTC
Organism: Deltaproteobacteria bacterium; assembly: GCA_013140885.1. GTDB lineage: Bacteria > Desulfobacterota > Binatia > Bin18 > Bin18 > JABFSC01. The sequence goes on from JABFSC010000675.1 coordinate 9,787, forward strand.
TCGGCATCAGTAACGTCTCGTTTGGCCTGCCCCCGGCTGGGCGCGAGGTCTTGAACTCGGTCTTCCTGTATCACTGTGTCAAAGCGGGCCTTGATATGGCCATCGTCAACAGCGAGAAGCTCGAACGCTACGCCTCGATTCCCGAGCACGAACGGCATCTGTCCGAAGATTTGATTTATTGGCGCGGCGCGGACCCCATCGCCGCGTTCGCCGCGCATTTCCGTCAGAAGAACACAAAAGAGAAAGTCGATACACGCAAGGACCTACCGCTGGATGAACGGTTGGCGCGCTACATTATTGAAGGGTCCAAGGATGGCTTGATCGCCGATCTCACCGAAGCGCTACAAGCGCGGAAACCACTGGAGATCATTAACGGCCCACTGATGACCGGCATGGATGAAGTTGGACGCTTGTTCAATAACAACGAGCTGATCGTGGCTGAAGTGCTCCAGAGCGCGGAAGCGATGAAGGCCGCCGTGGCGCATCTGGAGCCATTCATGGAGAAGGCGGCGGATGCCCTCAAGGGGACGTTGCTGCTCGCCACCGTGAAAGGCGATGTCCACGACATTGGCAAAAACCTGGTCGAGATCATCCTGAGCAACAACGGCTACCGCGTCATCAACCTGGGTATCAAAATTCCCCCCGAAGTGCTGATTGACGCCTATCGGACTCACGCGCCAGACATGATTGGCCTCTCTGGACTGTTAGTGAAGTCGGCCCAGCAGATGGTCATCACCGCGCAGGACCTCAAGAATGGCGGGATTTCGTGTCCGATCCTCGTCGGCGGCGCGGCGCTGACCGCGCGATTCACCGCGATGAAGATCGCGCCGGAATATGATGGCATCGTGTGCTACGCCAATGACGCGATGCAGGGTCTTGATCTGGCCAATCAACTGGTGGTGCCCGACCGGCGCGCGGCACTCGCGGAAAAAGTCACGGCGACTCGCGCGCGATTCGCGGATCAAGAGCGGACACCGACGAACACTTCGACCGCGGCTCCGGTGGTGATTCCCCGTGTCTCCGTGATTACGCACACGCAAGAGATTCCGTTGCCGCCCGATCTCCGCTCGCATGTCATTGAGAATTATGACCTGGCGACCATTTTCTCTTACATCAATCCAACCATGCTCTACGGCAAGCATCTCGGATTGAAGGGCAATCTCGAAACCCTGCTGGAGCAGGGCGATCCGAAAGCGCTGCAACTCACCAAGCAGGTGCGCGCGGTCGAGGATGAGATTCTGGCGAACAACCTGCTCCAAGCGCGGGCGGTCTATAAATTTTTCCCCGCGCAATCGGATGGCGATACGCTGCTCATCTACAATTCGACTGGAACGAATGTCCAAGAAACCTTTCTTTTCCCACGACAGCAGCACGGTGACGGGCTGTGCTTGAGTGATTTTGTCGCGCCACGCACGGCGGGCAAGATGGACTACGTCGCGTTTTTCGCGGTGACATGTGGGCATAGTGTTCGAGAGCTCGCCGAGCGCTACAAAAACGCGGGACAGTATTTGCAGTCGCATATACTGCAAGCCATCGCCATCGAAAGCGCCGAGGCGTTCGCTGAGCTCTTGCATCAACGACTGCGCGAGATGTGGGGATTCGCGGACCCGGCGGAACTCACCATGCGTGAGCGATTCAAGGCTCGGTACCGCGGGGTGCGGGTGAGCTTTGGCTATCCAGCCTGCCCTCGACTGGAAGATCAGAGCAAGCTCTTTCAACTGCTCCAGGTGACCGAAGCCATTGGTGTGAATCTCACGGAAGGTTTTATGATGGAGCCCGAAGCCTCGGTCTCCGCGCTCGTCTTCCATCATCCGCAGGCGCGGTATTTCAGCATTCTGGAAGACGAACTGGCGACCTTCGAGCGGCAACTCACAGCCGAGGAAGCGTCGGCATAGAGGCAGCAAGTTCCGAGTTCCCTCTCCCGGCTGGGACAATGGCATTAAGTTCGAGGGCTCCGAAAGTTCCCTCTCCCGGCTGGGAGAGGGCTAGGGTGAGGGGGATTGAGTGACCTCTTCCTTTAGAGATCGTACCCCACCTCTCCATGCTCCGCTAAATCAAGCCCAGCGTACTCCGCCTCTTCATCGACGCGCAGCCCAACAAGGCTATCGACGATCTTGAGCAGAACAAAGGAAACGACGCCGCAATAGGCGGCGGTCGTGGCCGCGGCAAGGGCTTGAATGCCGAGTTGCTTACCAATATCCAAGTCTTGCACACTGCCACCAAACGCCGACGACGCGAAAATCCCAGCGAGGATGGTGCCAACCAGCCCACCCACGCCGTGAACGCCCACGACATCCAGGGCGTCATCATACCCAAACTTGCGCTTGAGCACCGTGACCGCGAAATAGGCGAGGAGACTCGAAACAAATCCAATCACCAGCGCCCCAACAGGCCCAATGTAGCCAGAAGCTGGAGTGATCGCGGCTAACCCGGCAATCGCGCCTGTAGCGAGCCCCAAGGCGCTGGGCTTGCCCACCTTGATCCATTCAATGGCACTCCAAGTGATAGCCGCGACACACGGTGAAATCTGCGTCACCACCACCGCCATACTCGCTTGTCCGTTCGCGGCCAGCGCGCTGCCACCATTGAAGCCAAACCACCCCACCCACAACATGCCCGTTCCTGTCAGAGCCATCGTCAGATTATGCGGTGGCATCGGCGTTTCCGGGTAGCCGTGCCGTTTGCCAACCATGATAGCGGCCACGAGCGCAGAGACCCCAGCAGTGATGTGCACGACGATGCCACCGGCAAAATCAAATACCCCCATATCCGCGAAAAATGCTCCGGCTCCACCCCACACCATGTGACAGATTGGCAGATACGCGAACGTCACCCACAGCGCGCAGAACAGGAGAATAGCGGCGAATTTCATCCGCTCCGCGAACGCGCCAATAATTAAACCAGGCGTAATGATCGCGAACGTCATCTGAAAAACAAAGAAGAGCGCTTCGGGAATCGTGCCCCGCAACGTGTCCGGGGATACACCGCTCAGAAAGAATCGACTAGACCCACCGATAAACGCTGGGAGTCCACCCACCCCAGCCTGCATCCCCGTCGTGTCAAACGCCAGACTGTATCCGTAGATAGTCCACAGAACGGAGATAATCGCCGTTAGCGCGAAGCACTGCATGTACAGCGAGAGCACGTTGCGCCGCCGGACGAGGCCCGCGTAAAACATGGCGAGGCCAGGGATCATCATAAAAAGCACGAGGGCTGTGGACATCAGCACCCAGGCCGTATCCCCGGCATTCAACTCGTCGGCGGCAAATGCCACGGACGGAAGACAGACGAGCGCCCAGAGGCCTCCCCAGTGCACCGTCCGTTTACCCACAACATTTTCGCGCCATTCCAGCATCGCTTCCTCCTTTTATACCCGGCGATGCGGATACCAGCGGACGGGAGAAAAAGCAATGTCAGGCGACACATGCGCCGCGAGGAGTCAGCGTTCACGCATCCTTGGGTGCGATCATCGCGCGAAGCACCGTCACCGGGTCTCCCCATTCGACCGAGGTCGAGAACCACCACACCGCGCCTTTCTCAACGTCCCAGTCGTTTGCTTGGCCGGTGAGTAGCGTTGCCGCCACTTGCCCAAGTGTCGGCTGATGGCCAACGACGAGAACCGTGCCTTTCGCATCAGGCCAACCCGCCGCCCGCAAGATGCGTTCAGCGGATGCGCGAGTTCCCACCTCGATGCTCGTCTCAAACTGGGTGCTCAACGCCGTCGCCGTTTGGTGAGTCCGTGTCGCTGGACTCACCAGCATCCGTATCGGTTGCTTGATTCGCGCGGTGAGCCACGCCGCGATCTTTCGCGCTTGTTGTTCACCCTTGGCGGTCAGTTTACGCGCGGCATCCGGGCTGCTGTCTTCCGCTTCCGCATGTCGCCAGAGAATCAGTTCCATAGTGCCTCGTGAGGTGACGCCTATCTGGCGAACACGCGGGTCATATCCTTGAACGACTTGAACTCCAGGGCGTTGCCACTGGGGTCACGAATGAAGAGGGTCGCCTGTTCGCCAACCTGCCCCTGGAAGCGGATATGCGGAGCAATCACAAACTGTGCTTGCTCGCGGGTCAATCGCTCCGCCAACTGTTGCCATGCTGGCCATTCGAGAATCACCCCAAAATGCCGCACGGGAACATCATCGCCATCCACTGGGTTGGCCGCCACGAGCCGCGTCTCTTCTGGTGAGAGATGCGCGGTGATTTGGTGTCCAAAGAAATTGAAATCAATCCATTGATCGCTTTCGCGACCAACCTCGCACTGGAGGAGATCGATATAGAACCGCCGCGTGGCGGCGAGGTCGGCCACGGGAAACGCGAGATGAAAACGTGGAGATGCCATACGTTCACTGTAGTTTCCCGCAAATTGAAAAGGCAGATACACGAATTAAATTCCAGTTCTTTGGTGTGGAGCAACACCGGTAAAGTTGAAAAATGCACCCTTTCGACAACAACTCCGGCAAGGGATTGCCT
>JABFSC010000567.1 GCA_013140885.1 Deltaproteobacteria bacterium
GACCTGCGCGGGTGCGGGAAGTGGGACGTGTCCGGCGAGTGGGAGTGGGAATATCAACACAAGCGCGGTGAATCTCCCCAGTGGCGGGAGTGCGACGTTCACCGCGACTTGCACGATTAGTGCGGCCGCCACGGGGTCGTTGGTGAATACCGCCACGGTGTCGAGTAGCGTGACGGACCCGACGCCGGGCAACAACAGCGCGACGGATACGGACACGCTGACTTCCTGTAGCTTCACACTGACGCCACCCAATCAAGTGGTCGGATCAAGCAGCGGGACCGGCAATGTCGTGGGAGTGGGAGCGAGCGATAGTGGATGCGCGTGGACGGCAGTGAGCAATACGCCATCTTGGATCACCGTGACTGGTGGGAGTACGGGGACAGGTAATGACTCCGTGACATACTCGGTGGGAGTCAACCCTGGACCCAATCCTCGGCGGGGCACGATGACCATCGCGGGTAAGACGTTCATTGTGTCGCAAGCGACGCCGGTGCCAGCGCCGTGCACGATCACGATCTCGCCGACGAGTGCGACATTCGCGGCCGCTGGAGGACCTGGCACCATTCCGATTACGGCATCGACCCCAACCTGTAGTTGGTCCGCGCGGAGTCATGTGCCGTGGATCACGATCACGTCAGGAGCGAGTGGGGCTGGGGCGGGCACGGTGCAGTACACCGTCGCGACGAATCCGGGGCCCAATTCGCGGGCCGGGCGGATCACGGTGAATGGGAAGCGGTTCACCGTGACCCAGACGCCGTAAGAGCAAGGACGTTAAGTCAGCGTGTCTCAAGTCCCTCTCCAAGAGGGACATAATCTGTTGGTGAAGAGCGAAGGAGAAAGTAACTGCACAGGTGGATGTGGTGGTCCATAGGGAAAACGGATGTCTGAATCATGTCATACGTTTGTTGAAGGGAAGAATGCGGCGCGAGGGGGACTCTCGTTTTTCAACTCTTCGCGCCGATGACGGGAGTGCGCCCTGTTGCGCTCATGGCGCAATCTGGGCATTGGGCACGGCCAGCTCGGAGGCTGGCTCGCCCGATACTCGGGTGTGCTTCATCACTCGCGGTTCGCGGTAGTCGAACGGACGGGCGCGATGCAGCACGCAGCGGTTGTCCCACACCACGACATCACCGGGCCGCCAGGCATGACAGTAGGTGCGCGGAGCCTGACACGCGAACGCCACCAGCCGGTCAAGCAGCTTTTCCGACTCTTCCGGCGCGAGACCAGGAATGCCATAGGCATGGCGACCGATGAAGAGTGACTTGCGCCCCGTCACCGGATGCACCTTCACCAAGGGACGCAGCGGCGGCTCGCCGGTGTGAAATCCGTAACTCGATCCAACCACACCCTTGTGGCCGATTCGCCCCTGCGAATAATACAGCGAGTGATAGGCTGAGAGCTGGGCGATGCGCGCTTTGGTCTCCTCGTCGAGCGCGTCGTAGGCGGCCCGCATATCCGCCCACTCGGTCTGTCCGCCAGCCGAGGGGACGACATGCGCCGACAGGACCGAAGCCTTCGCCGCCAAGGGCATGTAGGAACTATCGGTATGCCAGCCTTCGTTGCCGCGCATGAGCTGCAGGCCGGGCTCATCGTCCTTTAATATCGTTCCGTCGACGCGCTGATTGCTGATGGGCACGATCTCGCGGTCGGCTACCAAGTGCTCAATGTTGCCGAAACGGCGGCCGAAGTCGATCTGCGCAGCCTCACTGAGATGTTGGCTGGGGAAGATCAACACCGCATGGGCGAGGAAGGCCCGCTCAATGTCGGCCCATCGCGCGTCGTCAAGGTTGGCAAGCTCAACACCAGTGACGATGGCGCCGAGCGTGGCTCCAGTCGGAGTAATCGTGAGTGTCATGCGTCTTTCTCCTGTGTCTATATTGATAACCTGATTGCCTTGGGAGATTCACAGCAAGGGATTCAGCGAGACAGAGACGGTGTGCTCGCCCGCCACTCAGCGACTTTCCCAAGTGGCGTGGCCCTCCTTTGCCGTGCAAAATACAACGTTTTCTCGCAAGGTGGTAGCGGGAAGCACCGAGCGCGTCAACCGATTTGGGGGTGGTTGCGATTGAACGTGAAAGGATGCGATGAAGACGACAACTTCCAAGGGCGGGTTTTTTACGCCAAGAAGAGCAGGATCGTCATTAAGCTTGCGATAATGAGAAAAACTTCGTGCGCGTGCGGAGCCTTGTTTTATCTATACATCGTATCGCTATTATCTATTTGCTCATAACCAGGGATTGCCGTATACCTAGCCAGTTGCGCGGGACGGGAAGCCAACGAAGGAAAGGGTATCTCATTGTGATGTGAACAAGTGAACCGTGGCACGCTGGACAACAGGGAATACCAAACTGACGATCCCCCATTAGGATGGAACTACCATGCAAAAATCATTGACGGACTCGGCCCCTCCAGTAACAACCACAGCCCCTCTCTTGGCGCACACTGTCTCCATTGCCGACCTGTGCGGTCGTCTTCAGACCACCCCCGACGGGTTGACCACGGCGGAGGCGAATCGACGGTTAACTGAATATGGCCCCAACGAACTGCGCGCCGCCCACCGCGTCTCCCCCTGGACCCTCCTCTTGGCGCAATTCAAGAACGTCCTGATTATTATCCTGCTCGTCGCCACCGCGCTGTCCGCCGTCTTGGGACATGGGGTCGAAGCCATCGCTATCACCGTGATCGTGCTCTTCGCGGTCGTGCTGGGCTTCGTGCAGGAATACCGCGCGGAACGCGCCATTGAGGCCCTGCGACAGATGGCCGCGCCAACGGCGACCGTGCTGCGTGACGGGGAAGAGGTGGAGCTGCCCGCGCGCGATGTTGTGCCGGGCGATGTCCTTCTCTTGCACGCCGGGAACGTGGTCGCCGCCGATGCCCGGGTGCTTGAAGCGATCAACTTGCAGACGCAAGAAGCCGCGCTCACCGGCGAATCGCATCCCGTGGACAAGCACTCCGCTCCGCTGGAGAACCCGGACCTCGCGCTGGGGGATCGCAAGAATTTGGTTTATGCCGGAACGGCGGTCACGTATGGCCGGGGCCGCGCGCTCGTCGCGGCCACGGGGATGAAGACGGAATTCGGCAAGATCGCCGAGCTGTTACACAGCGTGGAAAGCAGCAAGACCCCACTCCAAGAGAATCTTGACAAGCTGGGACACGCACTCGCGCGGGCCGCGTTCGTGATCGTATCCATCATCGCCGCGCTCGGACTGTGGCGGGGGCAGGAGTTTGTTGAAGTGCTGGTGTTCGCCATCGCGCTAGCCGTGGCCGTGGTGCCCGAAGCGCTGCCCGCGGTGGTTACCATCTCGCTCGCCCTCGGCGTACAACGGCTGGTCAAACGTCATGCGTTGATGCGCCGGTTGCCGGCGGTGGAGACGCTGGGCAGTACTTCGGTGATCTGCTCGGACAAGACGGGCACGCTCACCAAGGATGAAATGACGGTGCGGAAACTGTATGTGGCCGGGCAGTTCATGGAAGTGTCCGGGGCGGGTTACGAACCACGCGGCGAGTTTTCGTGTAAGGGGGTTCGTATCGAACGGTCCGAGCCATTGGAGCACTTGTTACGAGCCGCCGCGCTGGCCTCCGACGCTCAGATTGGGCGCAATGACAGTGGGGACACCTGGAAGGTCAAAGGCGACCCAACCGAAGGGGCGCTGGTGGTGGTGGCTGAGAAAGCTGGGCTGCGCAAGCCGGAGCTTGATGCCCAGTTCCCGCGCGTGCATGAAATCCCCTTCTCCTCCGAAACCAAGCGCATGACGACGGTGCACACCACCCCGGACGGCGGGGTCGCGTATGCTAAGGGCGCTCCGGAGGTCATTTTGGAGTCCTGCTTGTCACAGATGATGGCCGACGGCGAGCGCCGCCTCGACGCCACGAGTCGGACCCAGGTCTTGGATGCCGCCCGTCAGATGGCCAGCGAAGCGCTGCGGGTCCTGGCGGTGGCGACCCGGGCGCAAGCAACTCCGCAGAACGCCCAACAGGACATGACGCTCCTGGGCCTGGTAGGAATGATTGACCCACCGCGGTCCGAGGCGCGGGCGGCGATCCAGATGTGCGAGCAGGCCGGTATTCGCGTGGTGATGATTACCGGGGACCATCCGATCACGGCGCAAGCGGTGGCCCACGAGCTAGGGCTGCTCAAGACGGGGCGTGCGATCACCGGGGCGGAACTCGAGGAAATGAGCGAAGCCGAGTTCGAACGCCACGTCGAGCACATCGAGGTCTACGCGCGGGTTTCGCCCGCGCACAAGCTGCGGGTGGTCACGGCCATGCAGAAGAAGGGCCATGTGGTGGCGATGACCGGCGACGGCGTCAATGATGCCCCGGCGCTCAAGAAGGCCGACATCGGCGTCGCGATGGGCATCACCGGCACCGACGTGGCCAAGGAGGCTGCGGCCATGACGCTCACCGATGACAACTTCGCGTCCATCGTAGCGGCGGTGGAAGAA
>JABFSC010000334.1 GCA_013140885.1 Deltaproteobacteria bacterium
CCACGTTGAATGACATTCTCGCGGAGCTGGCGAAACCTGGGCGTGATCCTCGTCAGCAATTCGAGATTTTTCGCTTCGCCGAGGGCATCGAGAAAATCGAGGATGTGAAACCCGGCATGAAGGTGCCCGGGATTGTGACGAACGTCACGGCGTTTGGCGCGTTCGTGGACATTGGCGTGCACCAGGATGGTCTCGTGCATGTCAGCCAACTAGCGGATCGGTTTGTGAAAGACCCGCACGAGGTGGTGAAGGTGCAGCAACACGTGATGGTGACGGTGTTGGAAGTAGACTTGTCGCGGAAACGGATTTCGTTGTCGATGCGAAGTGGGGCGACGCCAACGGTGCGCGCGCCGCGGGGTTAGTTGAATCTGGCATGTGGCGACGCTGACGAGGACACTGGGAGCGCGAGTGTCCCGCCGTCACCCGCTACCCTCTCCGCGCGTCCCGGACCAGCAACACCACATAGGCAATGGCGCAGAACATCAGACAGTGAGCTGCTTGTACGAGCAGCGCGAACTGTGCTCGTGCGTCATCCCCGTGCAACACGGCTTCCATTCCTTGGTACACCCAGAATCCGCTCACCACACTGTGCGCGATGATGCCGGGAATGTACGGCAGGTCTTTGACAATCAGTCCACCGAGGACAATCTGAGGAATGAGTGCGATGGGAATCAGGGTGCTCGCTTGATCCCGTGAACTGGTGGCCGCGGAAATCAGCAGCCCGATGCTCGTGCCCGTCAATACGGCCATGATCATCTGCATGAGCTGACGCGTATCGTCCCCAGGAATCACGGATAACTGTTGCACGAGACCAAACAACATGAGCACCTGCAGTACGCCAATGATTCCCTGGACGACCATCTTCGATAAGAGATAGCTGAGGACGGACAGATTGACGTCCCGTTCGCGCAGATAAATGGGACGCTCCTTGACGATCTCTTTTGAGGCGTTGTTGGAGCCGTACCACAAGCAAGAAATGCCCAGTAAGAAAACCAGGGAAAAAGGCTTGGTATTCGGAGGCGTGTGTTGATCCACCGGAGTGATCGTCTCTAAGCTGGCGTCGGCGCCAAACACCAGCGGCAATAAGACACCAACGAGCACCGCCTGTATCGCCGCGATCGCCATCGTAGGTCTATCCGCGAGCAGGATTTTGCCCAATCGCTGGATGAGAATCCAGAATTGTCTCCATACCTCGTGGAGGCGGCCTCGTTGTCCTTGCCCTGAAGGAGCTGGAAGGCCGGTGGAGACAGGGGCGGCTGCTGCTTGGGCGAGTGGGGTGCGGACGTAGCGTTCGTAATACGCGCTGTGTTCATAGCGTGTCCGCCACTCATCCGCCGTGCGGTCAGGCAGTTTGCGATAAATATCCCCCAACTTGGACACGCCAAAAAAAGTGAGCGCCTCGGTGGGGGTACCATAAAACGCCATGACTCCGGGATTGGTCATCACCACGACTTTGTGAACGAACTCCGCCACGTTGGCCATGGTGTGGGTCACGCAAATGACGGTCATGCCGTGATCGGCCATGCGACGAAACAGCCGCATGATTTCCCAATCCGTGCCCTCATCGAGGCCGCTCGTGACTTCGTCGAGAAACAGCAAGTTCGGGCGGCACACCGTTTCGTTGGCGAGACTGGCTCTTTTTTTCTGTCCGCCGCTGAGGTTGCGAATCCCCGTCCCGGCGCGGTGCTGTAAATCCACGCTCGCCAAGGCATTTGTCACCGCATCCTGAACCCCCGCCATCGGCGTATCAGGTGGCAGCCGCAAGCGCGCCGTGAACGAGAGCGCTTCGTTCAGCGCGAGTTCCTCATGCAGGACATCATGTTGCGGCACTAACGCCATGCCTTCCTTGAGCGCCGCGAAATTCGCGTACAAACTCACCCCATTCAGGAACACGGCTCCCGAGGTCGCCGCCACTCGCGCGCTGAGCGCGTTCATCAGGGTGGTTTTGCCGGACCCGCTCGGCCCCAGTAAGCAGACAAAGTCATTCGGTTCAATCACAAAGGAGACATCGTCAAGAATCCGGAGTTGTTGCCCTGTGTCGGCGGAGCGGACCGTCCGCGAGAGATTGCGCGCGACCATGCGCAAATTGCCTTCGCGCGACGATTGCACAAAGCTGTGGCCAGTAAACGTGAGCGAATAGGGACCAATATCGACACGGTCCCCTTGTCGGAGCGTGGTCCAGCCAGAGATCCGCGCACCATTGACAAACGTGCCATTGCTACTGTGCAGGTCATACAGAAAGACCTGCCCTGTTTTCATCTGGATCGCGGCATGTTTGCGCGATACCCGCACATGACTCAAGAGAATCTGGGCTTGTGAGGGGTCGCGGCCAATGACGGCATCACGATTCAGCTCGATTTCCCCAAGCGCGGCAACCGCAGACGGCGCGGCATTCCCTTCGGCATTCGTCACCACCGTGTGTTGGGCTTCGTCAAAACGGTCGGTGGAGGCGTCCTGACGAGGACTCGTGAGCGCCATGTCCTCATGCGTAAGAAAAACGAGGCGCGAATCGCCAAACGTGATGACGTCGCCGTGAGTGAGCGGACACACTCCCGACGTGACGCGCGCATTGATTGATGTCGCCACTTTCCGTGAAAGAGGTTCGAGCACCCAGCCCTGAGGCTCCCATCGGATGGACAGTTGTTCCCGTGAACAAGAACGATCGAGGATCGGGATATCCACTGTCTCCTTACCTCGACCCACTAAGATCTGGGCCGCCATGTGTGGAAGCGAAACGATGGTGTTTTCCTTGGTGACGTAGAGAGCGGGATACATAGCGCAATAGCCTATTCTCGTGTGTTTTCACAACGCGTTATTGCGGATCTCGTGGGGAAGGCGACGATACTCCTCAACCATTCAGGTTCGCATGAATACTGATGCGTGGATGAAAGTCAATGCTTTTTCGCCCTGCCTTCCATGAGTAAGGAGAGGCCGTGGTCTTATGGTCTCTTCTCGTTGACAGTCCGGTGTCTTTGGTGCTAGGGCTACGCGAAGATTGAACATGCTTTCGAGCGGAGGCAATACGCACCCTACCTCTACTGCACCCTACTCTTGAGATATCCCATGGCACAGGAGCTGATTGCCGGAAAATATGAAGTCCTTGAGCAAATCGGACAGGGCGGGATGGGCACGGTCTATAAGGTGCGCCACCGCACGCTGGAAACAATCCATGCCTTGAAAATCATGCTCTCTCCCGCTTCGGCGACCGAGGGGGAGTTGGTCCGGCGCTTCGAGCAGGAAGCGCGCATCATGGCGCAACTGCGCCATCCGCATATTGTCCACGTGGCCGATGTGGACCGCGACGGCAATTCCCTGTTCTTTGTGATGGAATACGTTGACGGGAAGAGCCTGAGCCAGCACCTGCAGGAACGCCGCCCTCTCCCTTTGTCGGAGGTGCTGCGGATCGGCCAACAAATCGCGCAGGCCCTGGAATACGCGCATAGCGCCCAGCCGCCGGTGATTCACCGCGACATTAAGCCCGCCAATATCCTGCTCGAAACGCTATCTGAACGCGTAGTCGTGACCGACTTTGGGCTCGCCAAGATTCTCGGCGCGAGCGAGCAAACGCAGGCGGGGACGGTCATGGGCACGTTTCGCTATTGCGCTCCCGAGCAGCTTCGGTCGCAACGGGATATCGATGGGCGTGTCGATATCTACGCGCTGGGGTTGATCTTGTATGAAATGGCCGCCGGCCGGCCGTTTTTTACCGAACGGGATCAATCCGCGCTCTTGGCCCGTGTGGCCTACAGCCCTGAAGAAAACCTTCCGACGTTCACGCAGCCGGTGCCCGCCGAGTTCGTGGCCTTGGTCACCAAGGCGATCGCGAGAAACCCCGAGCAGCGGTACGCGCGCGCCGCGGACCTCTTAGTGGATCTGAACGCGTGTCAGGCGCGGCCCTTCGATGAGGACAGCACGTACGTCTCCCCGCAGCCCTCCGCATCGCACTCTTCGAGCCCTCCGCCCCCCACGCCTGTCACCTTTGCAGGAGGAACGACCGCCTTTTCTTCTCCGAGTTCCTCGGCGCTGCAACGAAAAGAAGCGACCGCGATCACCCTGACCATCGTGCGTCATGGGAACACCAACATTATCGATTTCGCCGAAGTCGGGTCCTTGATTCCGCGCAGTCAAACGCAGGTCGATAGTGCTTTGTTACATGAGCTGAGCCTGGAAGTCGCGCGCCTGACCACCCCTGGGCAGAGTCGGCGGGACAGCGCTCCGCATCCCGAGGGGGTCCCAGTGATCGCGACCTCCGCGACCGTTCGGGATCTGCAACGCATCGGGGAGTTGCTCTTTTCCCATCTGCTCACGGAACCGGCGCGGAAGCGGTTGCGTGCCGCGCCGCCTTGTCATCTCTCGCTCCGTTTGGATGAGCAGTTGATTCAGGTGCCGTGGGAGTTGTGTTTTGATGGCGAGTATTTCCTCACCACGAAATTTCGTATTGGCC
>JABFSC010000135.1 GCA_013140885.1 Deltaproteobacteria bacterium
CATCTCATCTGGGGTGGCGCACCGATGCGGTTTCCCAAACTCAAGTGGGCGCTGGTGGAAAGTGGGATTGGCTGGATCGGCGCGGCGTTGGAGTTCATGGACCATTGGTGGCAGGATCACAAAGGGTGGATGGACCCGCGTCTCCCGGAACAGCCCAGCAATTATTTCCGTCGTCAGTTCTACGCCACATTCGAGGATGACCGCGCCGGAGTCCTGACACGAGAAATCATGGGTGTCGATAACGTCATGTGGGGATCGGACTACCCACACACCGAGGGCGTGTGGCCCTTCTCACGCCAGAAGGTCGCTCAAAACTTCGCGGCGATTCCTGAAGCCGACACGCGCAAGATCGTGCATGACAACTGCTTGAAGCTGTATGGGTTTCCAGCCGCGTAACCACGTCATCACCACATCAAGGCCCTCGACCATTACCCTTCGCTTTGCCCGTGTCAGGACGTCTCGCGGAGACGTCCTGATAATCTCTCACGAGAGAGGTGCTATTCTTCGCGCTTACTGTCTTCCCGCTCCCACTCCCACGGCAGCGCATACTTCTTTTTCGTATTGCATTCCTTGCAGGCGGGCACGAGATTGCCCTTGGTTGATTTTCCCCCACGCGCCAATGGCACCAAGTGGTCCATCGTCAATTCAGTCGGTGGAAACCGCCCTTGACAATAGTGACAGATACCGGTGGCGCGTTTGCGCTTCCACCATTGGGATTGCCGTAATTCTTTCGCGCGGCTCTTTTCCCGCTGGATCTCGGCGGTGCTTACATCAGAGAGAAATGTGTCCATGTACGTTGCTACCATGCTCAATCAGTAGGATTCCCTCGTCACCTTTGCCTACGGAATCCGTTGCCCCTCCTGGGCATTGAGCGTCCAATTGTACGTGAAATACTCCGGGTCGCCACTCAGTCGCTCGACGATGCCCTTTTTGTCATCCGTCACGAACCGGTGCAGAAAATTCGCGACCGATCCGGCGTGTTCTATAAAGTCTTGGGCGAACCACTTGAAGATCAGCGACAGGGCAATCTGTTGTTGCTCGATGCGATTGCGCGCCGGGTCATTCACGAATTGTCGCGCCGCGTCATCCAGTTGCTGCTCCAGCCGTTCCGCCACATACGCCTCGGCGCGCAGTTTTGGACAACTCGTCGAGGCGCACACAATGGCGAAATGGATACGCGGGTCACGAAACTTCTTGCGCAAAATCTCGTGCTCGATCTCATCTGGCGTGCGATCTTTCCCCGCGATGGGGAGCGCATACCAACTGAAGAGCCGTTTGCGTTTCAGAATGTTCTCGGCGGTGTATCCCTGAAGAATGCCACTCACGATGACCGCATTGTAGGCATTGATCCATAACGCTTTCTCTTCGGCCTCGGACAGACCGTCGAGTCGCGCCTGGGTCAGCGTCATCAGATACTGTGCAAATGTCGTGGCATCCTTCGCTTGCAGGTCTCGGTAAGCCACTCGTCCGTTGGTATCGACATACTGAGTGAGGAGGGTCTGCCAAGGGGCATGATCGACGGCCGCATCACTGGGGTAATTCACGAAAAGTATTCCTATCGTCACGAACGACATGAGAGTTCGCCGCATGGGCGTAAAACGTAAAGCGGAAGCCGTAAAAAAGCTACCTGTTTCCATTGTCCGATTCTCCGATTCCCCGATTCTTTCCCTCAACGGTGGGATGTTTTGAGTTCTCAAAGGGTTTCCGTTATGCTCGCGCCAGTTGTTCAGCCAAAAGGGAGGGCGTATGCGTTTCACTGGCAAAACCGCTTTGGTCACTGGCTCAAGTTCTGGCATCGGTCGAGCGACGGCATTGTTGTTCGCGCGTGAGGGGGCCGATGTCATCATCAATGGTCGCGATGAGAAGAAGATCGCTTCCGTCGTGAACGAAGTCGAGAAGCTGGGCCGCCGCGCGCTAGGCATCCGCGCGAACGTCGGCAGTTTTTCCGAGGTCCATGTCATGGTCGAGCAGGCGCTCCACGCCTTCGGGCATCTCGACATTCTCGTCAGCAACGCCGGGGTTTTTCATCACCAGATGTTACACAAGATGACCGAAGAGGAATGGGACGAGGTCCTCGGTGTGGACCTGAAAGGAACGTTCAATTGTTGCCGTGCGGTGATCAACCCCATGATCGCCCAGAAGTGGGGACGCATTATCTGCATCACGGCTATTTCCGGTCTCACTGGCTATCCGAACATGACGCATATCGCCGCGGCCAAGACTGGCACCCACGGTTTCACCAAGGCCCTCGCGGCGGAAGTCGCCTCGCACGGGATCACGGTGAACGCGATTGCTCCGGGTCTGGTCGATACGCCTATACTGGTGAACATGACAGAAGCCGAAATCGCCAATTACACCCAACGCATTCCAGTTGGGCGCATTGGCAAGCCGGAGGAAATCGCCGAGGCGTGCGCGTATTTTGCTTCGGACCAGGCGGGGTACGTGACTGGGCAGATTCTCAATATGAGCGGCGGCGGGCTGATTTAAGGCATGAAGCGTGATGAGTAGCGAAAAGGAGTTGCCTTCTTCATTTCCAACTCATCACTTTTCACTCGGCACTCGCTACTGGTCACTCTTCCCACAGATCGACTGTAACGCTTGCCATTGTTTCTTGGTCAAGCCGTTCTCGGTCCCACGAGAGCGCGCTTGAATGGCCGCGACTCGCGCGTCATCGGCGGGATGCGTGGAAAGGAATTGCATCACACGAGAGACAGGCTCTTGTTTCGCCTCGGACGATTCGTTTTTCCCTCCCTCCGATTCACGCGCGAAAAACGCCATTAGTCCATCTCCTCGGATATTGGCCTTGTTCAGCATATCCACCCCGATCCGGTCAGCCTCGGTTTCATCTTGCCGACTGTAGGAAAGTCCTAAAATAAGCTCCCCGACTCCACCAGCGGCGCCAGACCCACCCGAGAGCGCCCCGATCACCAACCGCAATCCCAAGGAACGGATCATCCCGCGCATTGGATGGCGCTGGATTTGGTGCGCCATTTCATGCGCCAGCACCCCAGCCACTTCTTCCGGGGATTGGGCCGCGGCAATCAACCCCTGAAAAATGATGATGTGTCCACCAGGAAGCGCGATCGCATTGACAAGAGGAGTATCGCTCACTTTGACCTTGACCGGGAAAGGCAACTCAGTGGTCACGGTCAACTGCTCGGTCAGAGCGAGCAAAGCGGCCTGCCCTTCCACACTGTCACACGCCGCGACATCTTCTCCTATCAGTTCCAGCATCTCCGTGCCCCACGTCTCTTCCCACCGCGGCGGCACCAGATGCGCCAGTGGGCCCGCCAACATCGGGACTCCCTTCAGCAACGCCACCGTCACCAGCACGAGCGCGCTCGCCCAGATCAACAGGCGAGCCGTGGCGTTCTCTCCCCCCATCCGTTTCCGACGAAAGCGCGGCATGGTTCGGCCCAGCACATCAAGAATGTCGTGGTTCGCCAACGAGAGCGCGGCTTCACCGTAGGTCCGATGCGAGAGACGCAGAGGCTGTCGTCGAGACACCTCTCCGATCAACTGAAGACCCTCAAAGGGCCATTCCACCAACAGGGCATCGTCTCGATCAAAAATTTGCAGTCGCTTGTCGATGCAAACGACCTTCACCACATGTCGTCGAGCGGTCTTGCCATCGGTGAAATGTCCATCGAATACCATACATGCACCTTAAAAATCGCTCAGCCCAAAAACACCAGCCAACCCTTCACCAACCGCCACCACCGGTTGTTCATTCTGCACGATCACTTCATATGCGACCGGCCCGTCAATCACGAGATGCAGGCACAACGCCCGGGCTTTGCGCAACAACACCAGCGGATATGCGAGGCCTAGCGTGCATAACACTAAGAGCCAATTGCCCAGAGTCAAGCGCATGAGTTGACGAGCGGATATGGTCACCGCGAAACGCGCGCCTTGCAATTGGGTATGCGCGGCCATGTAGCGATACTCTTCGGCTTTATACCAAAACCAGCTAAGCCCCAGCGTGGGGATCAACAACAGATAGGCCATGAGGAAACAAGCGAAGAGGTCTCGCCCTTTGCCATCGTAGATCAACCGCTCGCTCCCGAACCACGTATTATTGAGCTGATAGCTCGTAAGGTAGTTCCGTCGGAACGGCGTGGAGAGCCCAAGGGTAAAAACGCTGAGCAATTGCGAGAACAAGAGTTTCTTGGCGTAGGCCCCAGAGGAACCAGACTGGCCAAAGCGAATGCTCCGCCAGCAGGTGTGGCTCAAGAGATAGCGGCGCGCGCTGTAAGCACCGATGCCAGCGAGCAGATACAGCGCCAGGGAAAATGCGACGCCCACCGTCCGCTCAAACCCAGGCGCGACCAGCGACAGTCCGTATTCCATTCCTTGGGAGGCGGCAATGAGGCACGCAAAGATCCCAAGAGCCCCTAAGAAACTCCGGAACAATTCTTTGCCAAGACCGGTATACTCGAAGCCTTCTTCATCGAAACTGATCTGACTCCAGAGATACTGCCGGATGCGGGTCTTGCCCCAGAACCGATACCCCCCCAAGGTCAACATGCTCAAGAGGACATTCACAATAAAGAGTTGGAAAAGATCGTTGCCCTCGGCATGGCATTCGAGGCGTTTCGTTTCGTTGGTTCCCCAGAAGAGTACGGGTTGCATGATTCGGCCTTCCTTCAGTATGGGCCCCAATGTCTCATGCACCTTCTATCGGCAGGAGGCGGCGGTTATTTACTCAGCGCAGTCGGATTGTCGATCTTTTCACCGTCCGGGAGGCGTGTCAGACGCTCGGCGTCAACCTTACTCTTCACCGTGCGACGGTCGATCTGTAACCGTCGAGCTGTTTCCTCGTAACTACCAGTTTGTGCATAGACGAGGGCACAATACCGACGCAGCAGTTCCTCCGCCGTCAACGCGCCCTGCGCCAAAGCCTGGGACAAGTCGTCCTGGGCTGTCACTGACCGAGTCTGCGTTGGTCGATATTCCTTGCGGACCAGTACATTGCGCAGGCATTGTTCTAGTTCACGAATGTTGCCTGGCCACGGATACTCGCGCCCCAAATGCCGGACGATCCACTGCTCCACTTCTTCCGCCAACGCCTCGGCATCGGTCCCCACCACCCGTCGCGCGATGAAGATGAGCAGTTCACGCAGCACCTCCGGGGTCTCGCGCAATTGTTCCTGCAACGCGGGGGTCGTCACGAGGTCAGAACACAGTCGATAATAAAAATCCTCGCGAAAATGTCCGGTTTGCATCGCCTGGGCCAAGTCCCGATTGGTCGCGGCGATCAGTTTGCCACGGAAGTGCCGATCGGTCGTATCGCCCAAGGCTTGGAAGGTCCGGCTTTGTAACACCCGCAGCAGCTTGACCTGAATCGCGGCATCCAGATCGCCAATCTCATCAAGGAACACCGCGCCCAGCAGCGGACAGACTTCAAGCCAGCCACGCCGATCATGCAACGCCCCAGTAAACGCTCCGCGCCGATGGCCAAACAGCTCGGATTCCACCAGCGTGGACGGCAGCGCCGACAGATTGAGCGCATAGAAAGAATTGGCGAAATCCTCACTGAAGGTTTGCGCCTTGGGATCAAAAGGAATGTAGCGCGAGAGGCCAATGGCACTGGCGACCAATTCCTTGCCGGTACCAGACGGGCCGCGAATGAGCGTGGTGAAATCCCCCAAGCGATCATAGAGCGCGCGCCGATAGCGGCGCATGTCGTGGGTGAAGATCGACTGCCAGACCGCGGCGCGGAGACGCGCCGCCGCCATTGAGCTGCCGATAATCGACTCAATGATGTGATGAAACGCGCGGCGGACCTGAAAAAAGCAGGCGAAGAGGTGCGGGGCGTCGTAGAGGACTGGCATCGTGACAAGCGGCACATGAAAGAAACTCTCCCAATCGCGCACGAACTCCGTGTAGAAGCCCCAGCGCTGCGCTCCACGTTTCTGGGTGAGCGCCTGCACGATGGCATCGTAGAAGCGCGACTGATAGCGGTCGAACAGGACCAACAGGGCCGCGTCCTCATACAGCAGCAAGTCGTGTTCCGTGGCCACGGTGCTCTTCGTGAGCCGCTCGCGGATTTTCCGCACCTCGTGTTCCGTCCGCTCCGTCACCCGCGTGTTGTTGACCCGCTCAGCGCCGGGCGCGTCCACTCGCATGCTCCACACCGGTTCACCTTCAATAAAGTCGGCTCCCAAGATCGCCCGTTCCGCGTCGATCCGCTCTGGCAAGAACGGATTGCAGTAGGCCAGCGTGGAGACCGCGCGCAGCAGCGTTCGTTCCTCCGGAGTTAAGAGCGCCATGTTTTTTCTCCTTGCCTGAGCAGCCAATGTACAACCCACCGCAGGCAATGTCTAAGCGCGGCACCTTCATTGCGACGCTCCTTGCTTCGATGGGCTCGCAAGTGTGTGACATCCCACATCCCGCCGCTTGTTGCACCGGTCGGCACATCACTTGCGTTCAGCGGAGGATAACTCTTCCACAAATTTATCACGAAAGGAGAAATCGTTATGAAGAGTACGTCTCTCGTTGTGAGTATCGTGACCGGGCTGGTGTTCAACGGATCGGCGCTCTGGGCGAACGGATTGCCCGCGCTGTCCCAGGGGACAAGTAACCTGTCTTCCGCTTCAGTGGAGGTCGTGGCGGGCAGTGCCGCGGCGCTTGTCGATGGTGGTGAACTGATCGTCAGTGGCATCGTGACATCGGGTGAGTTCGTGATCGTCACGCTCAAGGGTGCGGCGGAAGTCGGCACGGTGTCACTGCGCATCCCCGCGGCCATCGTGGGCACGGCCTCGCTCGCGGCTGGGACGACCGTGCAAGTCGTCGCGGAAGTCGCTGGTCAGGCACTGCTCGCGTCCGGGAAGTTGATCGCTTTCGTCCCGAACGAGACAGGAAAGTCACTACTCCATCATTCGGCACGTAGTGAGCGGAAATAACATCGCGCCTCTCCCTTTCCCTGAAGCGGGCGTGTCCGAAGTTCCCTCTCCCGGCTGGGAGAGGGCGAGGGTGAGGGTGAGGGGGATCAAGTGACCCGTTCCTTCTTTTATCCAATCACCATGCGACACGCACATTTCCTTGTTGTCCTCTGCCTCTTCCTGATGACATTGACGAGTTCCCCGGCACGGGCGGGCCGGTCTTGTGAGGAAAAGCCGCCCACGCCGGTCGATATCCAGAAAGGCTTGCACCTCGCGCTCAAGACCAAACAGGTCCTGATGCAATCCGACGCCACGCTCGCGCTGCTGGGTCGCGTCGGCTCCGACTTATCCGCTTACGGGTTGCGCTATTCGCACGCTGGGTTCGTCTGGCGCGATCATCCGAAAGGACAATGGCTTGTGATCCATGCCCTGAACCGCTGCGCGACGGCCACCTCGGCGGTGTTCGACGAAGGGCTGGGCAATTTCTTCCTTGATGATCCATTTGCCTACGAAGTCCTCGTCGTGATTCCTTCGCGCGAGACACAAGAGAAGCTCGCATGGCTGCTTGCCAGCACGTTGTCCGAACAACTCCACCAGGCGACGTACAACATGCTCGCGTATCCGTGGAGCACGCGCTATCAAAACTCCAACCAGTGGCTGCTCGAACTCCTGGCCGCGGCCATTGCGCCAGCAGCCCACATCAACAGCCGGACGCAAGCACAGCAGTGGTTACGCCAACAAGGCTACCGCCCTTCGGAGGTCAAGGTGCCCGCGCTCCAACGCTTGGGCGCGCGTCTCTTCAGCGCCAACATCCAGTTTGACGACCACCCATTCGCGGATCGCATCGCGGGACAGTATCAAGTTGTGACAGTTGAGTCGGTGGTTGGTTTCTTGCAACGGGTGGACCCGCATACGACACGGCAGGTCATCCGGCTGGACTGAAGGAGATCGCGCGAGATACAGTGCGCGTCACGTGCGAAACTAAAAACCGATAAGGAGCGAAGCCATGTCCATCACCGAACACACGGTCAAGACACCGAGACACACAACCAGCTACTTGGCGGCGGGACCAGAAGACGGCCCTCTCGTCATCTTCGTGCATGGCTGGCCGGAGTTATCCATCAGTTGGCGCCATCAACTCCCGGCCCTCGCGGCCTTGGGGTTTCGCGCCATCGCGCCAGATATGCGCGGCTATGGACGCTCTTCCGTCTACCCGCGGCATGGCGATTATGCCCAAGAACAGATCGTCCGCGACATGATCGAGGTCATCGACGCTGTAGGGCGCGACAAAGCCGTGTGGGTCGGACACGACTGGGGGAGCCCGGTGGTGTGGAACCTCGCGAGTCACCATCCCGACCGTTGTCATGCCGTCGCCAATTTGTGCGTCCCCTACTACACCATCGAACGCGGCCTTGAGCATACGCTCACCTTGGTGGATCGCGCCCTCTATCCAGCGGATGAGTTTCCCGCCGGGCAGTGGGATTACATGCGCTACTACGAGGAGAGTTTCGCCGAAGCCATCGCCCCCATGGATGCCAATGTGCACGCCGTTATGAAACTGCTGTTTCGCAAGGGCAATCCTGAAGGAGAAGGACAGCGCGCATTCACGGCCACCGCCCGCCGTAATCATGGCATGTTGGGCGGAAGCACTATTCCCGATCTGCCACGAGATAACGATGTAGTGACCGAGGAAGACCTCAGCATCTATGTCGCCGCGTTGGAGCGGAACGGTTTTTCTGGCCCCTCTTCGTGGTACATGAATCATCGCGCCAACGCCGAGTATGCGACCACGGCGCGCAATGGAGGCTACCTCGATATGCCGGTGCTGTTCCTCGCCGCGCGCTATGACTACGTCTGCGAATGCACCCACTCACGCTTGGCGGAACCCATGCGGACCTACTGCCGACAGCTCACGGAAGAGACGATCCGCTCTGGACATTGGATGGCCCAGGAAAAGCCTCTTGAGGTGAACGCGGCTTTGGTGAAGTGGCTGGCGACCTCAGTTCCTGGGGTGTGGCCACGGGCAACGTGAGGGTAGCTGGTGCAAGCCAGGAAGCCGGGGAAGGCAAAAGGCAAAAGGCAAAAGGCAAAAATAAGAAAACGCACTCAAGACGAAAGGGAGCGGTAGGCGCGCACCGGTTATTGCTTCGGCGTTAAGCGGCATGTGGTCGGACTTCCCGTTCGAGTCTGTCCGCTAACGCCTCGCGTGTGGTTTCCAAGTCGTACCGCGCCTGGAGGTTCAGCCAAAATTGCGCTTCCATACCAAAGAACCGCCCCAGGCGGAGCGCGGTCTCAGCATTCATGCTCCGTTGCCCGATCACGATTTCGCGAATCCGTTGCGGGGACATGCCGATCTCTTTGGCTAAATGGTGCTGGCTGATGTTCATCAGTTTCAGAAACTCTTCCAGTAACATTTCGCCAGGGTGGGTAGGTGGGAAGTCTCGCTTGCTCATGGATGGTTGCCTCAATGGTAGTCTACAATAGAGCGAGTCCGACGAGCGCGCCATAAGCCATACGCCATACGCCATAAAGCGAGTCCGACGAGCGAGCCATCGGCATTCAATGTACATCCTCACGCATCAAACGCGCACCACGCCCCCTCTCCATCCGCGACGCCGCGCTCGCCGCAGCTAACAAATCCCCCGATTTGCCAAGTGAATCCCAACCAGCGTATGGTCGGCATGACCTTTGCGCTTAGCGACGACAGCAATCAGTCGCTCGCGCAAAGGAGACCACCGCATGAAAGGAATCACCATGGCCAACGCCGCACTCGACATCGCAACCGCGGAGAACGTGCAATCGCCCGTCGCCCCGCGCTCGCTCTCGTCTCTCACCGGGTTACTCGTCTCCTACTTTCTCGGTGCCTTTAACGATAACGTCTACAAAATGGTGGTCTCCCTGCTCGCGGTCGATATGGCCGCGCACACCGGTGGCGGCGGCGGAACCCTCTCCCTCATTGGCGCGATCTTCGTCCTCCCCTTCCTGCTCTTCTCCGGCTACGCGGGCTATGTCGCCGATGTCTTCAGTAAACGCTCCGTCCTCGTCGTCACCAAAGCCGCGGAAATCGCCATCATGGCGCTCGGCGGGCTGGCGCTCGTGTCCGGCTCGATCCCCTCCATGCTCGCCGTGCTCTTCCTCCTCGCGCTGCAAGCCACGTTCTTTAGTCCCGCCAAATACAGCATCTTGCCCGAACTCATCGACGATAAAGACCTCTCACGCGCCAACGGCCTCTTGGAGATGACCGGGTTCCTGGCGATTATTCTCGGCACCTCGCTCGGTGGCGTGCTGTTCGCCCTGTGGAAAGACCAACTCGGGTTGCTCGGCATGGTCCTGACCACACTCGCGGTGATCGGCACCGTCGCCAGTTTTGCGGTTCCCGCAGTCCCCGCCTCTGGGTCTACCAAACCCTTCGTCTTGAATCCGTGGTCCGAGATCACCACCGGTTTTCAACGCTTCTTCCGTGATCGCGCGCTGTGGCTCACGGTCATCGGCATTGGTTATTTCTGGTTCCTGGGCGCGCTGTTGCAGTTGGACCTGCTGCTCCTTGGCAAAGAGGTCATGCACCTCGACGATCAACGCATTGGCTTGTTGGGCGCGTTTCTCGCGATTGGCATTGGTGCCGGGAGCGTGCTCGCCGGGCGGCTGTCCGGTCAGAAAGTTGAGCTTGGACTCGTCCCGCTCGGCGGCTTGGGCATGGGCCTGTTCTCATTCTTCCTCTCCGCATCTTCATCTTCCTACGCACAAACCAGTTTCGCCCTCGTGCTGCTGGGATTGGCTGGTGGCTTCTTCATCGTGCCGCTCAACGCCTCGCTCCAACAAAAAGCCGAACGCGAGGAAAAAGGCCGCCTGCTCGCCACCGCGAACTTCCTCAGCACAGCTGGTGTGTTGCTCGCCTCCGGCATGCTGTGGCTGCTACGCGAGTTTTTCCAGCTCCCAGCCGACCGCATCATCCTAGTTGCCGGCTTTTTCACCCTGCTCGCGACCGGTTATGCTTTGTACACCCTGCCCGATTTTCTCGTCCGCTTCTGTCTGTGGTTCCTCACCCACACGCTCTATCGCATCCGCATCGTCGGACCGGAAAACGTGCCGCTGCACGGTCCCGCGCTCCTCGTCTGTAATCACATCTCATTCGTTGATGGTCTGTTGGTGGGCAGTTGCGTGCAGCGTTTCATTCGCTTCTTGGTCTATAAGGGAATTTACGATCACAAACTGCTCAACGGGTTCATGCGCTTCATGAAGACCATTCCGGTCGAGGGCGGCAATCCCAAGGTGATTCTCGAATCCCTGGAACGGGCGAGCGAACAACTGCGCCAGGGGCACGTGGTGTGCATTTTCGCCGAAGGGGCGATCAGCCGTACCGGCAACATGCTTCCCTTCAAGCGTGGGTTCGAGAAGATCATCCGTGGACTCGATGTGCCGGTGATTCCGGTGCACCTGGACCGCCTGTGGGGCAGCGTGTTCAGCTTCAAGGATGGCAAATTCTTCTGGAAGTGGCCGCAACGGTTTCCTTACCCAGTCACCGTCTCCTTTGGCACGCCGCTTCCGGCCACCGTCAAAGCCGATGAAGTGCGCCAGCGTATCGCCGAATTGGGGAGCACCGCCGTCGATTATCGTCGCACCAAACGTGATCTGCTGCACCTCCGGTTCATCAAGACCGCCAAACGACAGTGGTTCCGCTTCTGCATGGCCGACTCCACCGGACGTGAGTTGACCTACGGTCGGACCTTGATCGGCGGTCTGTTGCTGGCCCGCTGGCTGCGTACCCACCGACCACAGGACAACATGCTTGGTCTACTGCTGCCCGCGTCGGTGGCTGGGGCGTTGGGCAATGTCGCCGCCTTCATGGCGGGTAAGGTGCCGGTGAATCTTAATTTCACGGCGGGCCGCGAAGCCATGAAAGCCGCCATTCAGCAATGCGACATCACCACCATCCTCACCTCGCGCACCTTCCTTCAGAAAGCGAAGATCGAGGAACTCGACGGCATGGTGTTCATTGAAGACATCCTCAAGGAGGTGACTGCCTTCGCACGGGTATGGACGGCGGCCGTCGCGTTCCTGACCCCGACCCGCTTGCTCCAATGGCGATGCAACCGTGAACGGAAGACTCCGCACGATCTCGCCACGGTCGTCTTCTCCAGCGGCAGCACCGGCACGCCCAAGGGGGTGATGCTGTCTCACCATAATGTCCTGGCCAATGTGGAGTCGGTGCAGCAGGTGTTCATCACCAACAAGGACGACTGCATGATGGGTGTGCTGCCGCTGTTTCACTCGTTCGGCTTCACCGGCACGGTGTGGCTGCCGATCATCGTCGGTTGGCGAGTGGTCTACCATCCCAATCCGCTTGACGCCAAAACCATTGGTGAGATGGTTCAGCAATACAAAGCCACGATTCTGATTAGCACGCCGACGTTTTACGCCTCTTATCTGCGGCGCTGCACAACCGAGGAGTTCGCCACGTTACGCATCACCATCGCCGGAGCGGAAAAGCTCCGCCCCGCGCTGGCGCAGGCGTTCAAGGACAAGTACGGCATTGATTTACTGGAAGGGTACGGCTGCACGGAGATGGCACCGGCCATCGCGATCAACGCGCCGGATGTGGAACTGGGGTCATACAAGCAGATTGGCTACAAGCCAGGCACCGTGGGCCACCCGCTGCCCAATGTCGTGGTCAAGGTGGTGGACCGCGACACCGGCGCGCCGCTGCCGTCCGGGCAGGAAGGGCTCCTGCTCGTGAAAGGGCCAAACCAGATGATGGGCTATCTTGGCCAACCGGAGAAGACGGCGGAGGTCCTGCGAGATGGGTGGTACGTGACTGGCGACATCGTGACCATTGATGACGACGGGTTCATTCGCATTACCGACCGCATGTCGCGGTTCAGCAAGATCGCCGGTGAGATGGTGCCGCATCTGCGGATCGAGGAAGCGATCAATCAAATTCTGGGCGATGCCTATTGCATCGTGACAGCGGTCCTAGACGAGCAGAAAGGCGAGCGTCTCGTGGTGCTGTATGCGCATGCGGAATTCACGGCGGACCTGCTCTGGGAGCAACTGCATCAAATGGACCTGCCTAAGTTGTGGATTCCCAAGCGGGAACATTTCTATACGGTGGAATCGCTCCCCCTGCTCGGCACGGGGAAGATTGATCTCTATACCGCGAAAGCCACAGCGATGGCGTTTGTCGTGAACGAATAAGACGTAAGGCGTAAAACGTAACCACTCCCCACCCCTTTTTACGTTTTACGCTTTACGTCTTCGCTTCCCAGCCGATACCCCAATCAGGAAAGGAGTCCTTATGACGAATATCTTCAAGCGTCTCAACGACATTATCTCCGCCAACATCAACGATCTCATCGACCGGGTCGAGGACCCGGAACGGATGATTAAGCAGATCATTCGCGAGATGGAGGAGAACATTGCCCGCGCCAAGGAAGGCGTGATCGATGCGATCGCCAGCGAGAAACAGTTGTTCAAGGACCTCGACGCGCAGCGGCGGCAATCCGCCGAGTGGCTCAAGAAAGCGGAAGGCGCGCTCGAAGCCGGACAAGAGGACCTGGCGCGAGCAGCGCTGACCCGAAAGAGAGAACATGATTCCATTATCAAGGCACTCGAACCATCATGGGAATCGGCCAAGGCCACCAGCGAACGGTTGAAGACCCAGCTCCACGCGCTCGAAGCCAAACTCGAAGAGGCGAAACGGAAACGTGGCACCCTGGTCGCTCGGCAGCGTGCGGTGCAAGCACGGGAGACGATGGACAACACGCTGTCACGGTTCCAGACTGGACTTGATGCGCACGCGAACTTTGGGCGGATGGAGGAGAAAGTGGCGGCAATGGAAGCCAGAGTTGAAGCGATGGACGAACTCCAGAGTGAGTCCTCGCGCGTCGAGAAAGATTTCCTGGCGATGGAGACCGAGCGGGAAGTGGAGAATGAACTCGCCGCGTTGAAGAAGAAAGTCGGGAAAGAGTGAAGGCTAGCGACCGGGGACCGGAGACTGGGGACCGGAGCCAGACGGTGTATGCGCCCTGTCCAGGGAATGCGGGTGCTTTACTCCCACGAGCGCAGTGCTGAATGCCGTATGGGCGTGCCGGTCTTATTCGGTGGCATGGACCGTTTCTGGGTAGCCTGGATGAAGCGGAGCGGAATCCAGGTTCCGCGCAGGACACCCCGGATTCCGCTCCGCTCCATCCGGGCTACATGGGAGAATCATTTCTGGAAATCGCCTAACACCTAACTGTAGTTTCCCGCAAATTGAAAAGGCAGATACACGAATTAAATTCCAGTTCTTTGGTGTGGAGCAACACCGGTAAAGTTGAAAAATGCACCCTTTCGACAAAAACTCCGGCAAGGGATTGCCTGT
>JABFSC010000222.1 GCA_013140885.1 Deltaproteobacteria bacterium
GAGAGTTTTGTTCCGCGTGTGGCGCGCCAGTGTGCGCGACCACGCCTCACCTCTTGGCGATTACCGTTGCGAGCTTTGATGATCCCAGCCCGTTCGCGCCGACCATGGCCATTTGGCTTGATCGTGCACAGCCCTGGGCGGTGATTCCTCCCAACATCGCTCGATATCCGAGAAATCCCCCGCTGTCCTCTGGTGCCTAGTACAACGTCACTTTTAACCCCGCGCATCGGTGGTATGACTTTTGTCATATGGACGCCCGCGAAGTCATGGGAGAAGGCACCGGCCCAGCCTGCGTTCACCTCCCGCCTGTCCTCCCTTCCACTCCACCTCACCCCGGTCATTATTGTGTTGCCATCGCGAAACTTTTCCTGAGTCCCTGTGTTTGTGGCCGAGAAAATCGCACGGATAAGGGGGCATCCATGTTAAAATCTCGTCTTCTGGTAATGGCAACGTTGACTGGTGTCTTGGTTTTCACTTCAGTCCCAACCGCACGGGCGCTCGACCCGTACACACAGGACCTCCTGTCGCAGACCCTGTACGGCTTAGTCTTGGGCACCCCCTACGGCTCATACGGTGCCCCGCCCTATGGCGCTGGAGGACCGTCTCCCTATGATCCGTACGGGACGGCTTCGTATGATCCTTACCGGAGTCCCCAACCTGGCTATTATGATCCTTCTCCCTACGGCGTTCCTTACGGACGTAGCGATGGCGGGTATGGTCGCCCCTATGGGTACTCTCCCTACGACGCATATCAAGGCCGCGGACGCATGGATCGGTATCAAGAACGGAGTGATCGGCTCAACCGCAAGTATGCCAGAGCCATGAGCAGGCTGGAGCGGCAAGAAGCGGAAGCGCGCGCCAAAGCCTACCGCCGATCGGCTGGCGACCCTGTCCGGTATCGGAACCAGATGGCCAAACTCGACCGAAAATATAACCACAAGCGCTATAAGATGGACCGGAACACCGCACGCGGGTATCGCAGGCTCGACTAAAGACCAAGAGCCATGCCGTCGGGCTGAAGTCCTTCTTCGGCTTGTTCTCTGCCGGAGAAGGGCCTCAAGCATAGTTGGAATTTCCACCATTGCAGGAAGCACCTGGAAGAGAGGGCAGTAACCCCTCGTGGCGCGGCTTTCCATCCCCTCTCCCGTCTATCCCTTCCCCTCCATCCCGCCGCTCTCCCTTCACCGTACCGGGTGACCGGAATGTTGATGAGTGCGGTTGCGGGCAAACACATCATCCCTCCATTGCGTCACAATCTGTACCTCTCCGCTCACACCGGCAATCGGTGTCCGCACCTCTCCGCCACGGGCAGCCAATGAAAAACACAGTGGTTTTCAGTGAAACACTCCCGATGTCCTCTCTCAAAAGACCATTGGCACGAGCGGGAGTGGGCGAGAAGGTTGGACGGAAACGAAAACATGATCGCCACGCCACACTTTGCCAAGCGACGAGTAGCAGGTACGGAATCCGAAGCGCTCTGCTGTGCTCCAGCGCGGAGACGAAGACCTTGCCGCAAAAGGGAGCCATTGGGTTTCCCCCACCGCGTGCCGTGCCCCAGATATTGTGGCCGTGTACATTTCACCACAAGGTGAAAATTGAGGTGACCCGGTGGCGTCCTGGCTTTCACGTGTCCGTGATGGCATCCACACCCGCGCCAGGGAAGGCAACGTCCGCCTGACCGTGAAGGCGCTGACCGAGGCCCGGGACCTTGATCTTGGGGTAAGCGATGTCATCGACGCGTTGCTCGCGCTGTCGCCAACGGATTCCGCTGGGCGCATACGCTCAACGCACTCCTCCGAATGACTGTACGTGTCAACCTGAGCACTGGAAGGAGAGAGATCGCGGGGAACGTTACCACGGATGCTCCCGTCCGTCCCAGGTCCAGAAGCGTCCGTGGTCGGCGGGCGTCAGGCGTGCAAGAACCTGACGGATGCCCCGGACACTCTCCTCTACCGACAAGGGGGCTCCTGCTCCGCCCATATCCGTCCGCACCCACCCCGGATGCATGACGATCGCCAGGCACCCCCGCTGTCCCCACGCCGGGGCGTGCGCGCGAAAAGCATCGTTGAGCGCCGCTTTCGAGTCCCCATACAGCCCAAGACTTCCAGGGTGCCCTCGGCGCGCGCCGAGCTGGCTTGTCATCAAGACGAGCTTCTTCTCGTGACTGCGGAGCACCGCTGGCAGCAGCGCCCGCGCGACATGGAGCGGCGCATCGGTATTGATGCGGTGGACTTCCGCTGCACTCATCCCGCGTCCGGCTACCCCCGCGTTGTGGATCAGCACGTCCAGGCCTTCAGGGGCCACCTCCTGGGTCAGCGTCTCAAGTTGCTGGGCGTCGCGCACATCGAGGGCATGAAGCACAACGTCTCCCTTGATAGCCCCAAGCGCGCCGGGTTGCGTGGGCGTCCGCGTCGTGGCGTGCACCCGCCACCCAGCGGCGGCATATTGCCGCACCAATTCGAGTCCGATCCCACGACTTGCCCCAATCACCATCACAGTCGGCATAGCATTCTCCTTGTCCGGTTCCTCTTTTCCTTGCAGGTACGCGGCTTCCCGTGGCTCTAGGTCACAGTGTCGCCGTGGCAGTGCGAGGTTGGCTGCGCAGTCCTCCTTTTCTTCAGCCCCTTCTTGGGTGGGTAACAGGGGCTTCCGAAAATTTGCTCTTTTTTAACAGAGCGGACCCCGACGAAGAAGATAAGGAGCAATCACCAGAGTGCGTAGCACCATTCCCGAACGCATCATCACTCAACTGGGACACGGCACCGTGCCGTGGCGGAACCCTGGACAAGTCGCAGCATGCCACGCAATCTACTCGCGCGTCAGCCGAAGAGTCTCCGGTTCGTCCGAGATACGATCGGGACGCTTGACCCAACAAATTTTCACCATTACTTTCATTTTCATCATCTGCTGAAAATAACTAATCTAATGAAATTACTCCAACTCGAACAACAAGCCGAAAAGGCGTTAGTCACCTGTTTAGCGGACATCCCTTTTCTGCAAGTGCGACCGTCCAAGCGCGTGTCGATCAAGAAAGGACCTCGTCCCGACGTGCTCACCACCGTCAAGCTCCCGGATCGTGAACAGACCCTCGTGGCCGAAGTAAAAAGCAGTGGCCAGCCACGCCTCGCTCGGGAGGCGGTGAATCAACTCTTACGGTATCGAGAATCGCTTCCCGATGCCTACGGGATTTTCATTGCCCCATACATTTCCCCACAAGCCGCGGCGATCTGTACGCAAGAAGGCGTTGGCTATCTGGACCTGGTCGGCAATTGTTATCTGAGCTTTGGCCAAGTGTTCATTGAAAGGGAAGGGCATCGCAATCTGTTTGCGCGGAAGCGAGACCTCCGCTCGTTGTACTCGCCCAAAGCGGCCCGTGTCCTCCGGGTGCTGCTCACTGATCCCCGCCGTCCCTGGAAAGTGCAAGCCTTGGCGGATGAGGCACAAGTCAGTCTCGGCCAGGTCGCCAATGTCAAGAAACTCCTGGCGGATCGGGAATGGCTTCGCCCCCAACCGGACGGCCTACGGTTAAGTAACCCTGGCGCGGTGTTGGCGGAATGGAGTGCCGAGTACACCTATCGGCATAACCAAATTCGGGACTATTACTCGCTCCGTTCTCTTGAGGAGATCGAAGCTGAACTGGGGGCCGTGTGTCGCGAGGAAGGGATTCCCTATGCGCTCACTGGCTTTTCTGGCGCGGCGCGCTTGGCCCCAGCTGTTCGATATCAGCGGGTCATGGCGTACGTGCAGAACGACACGGAAGCGGTGACCTCACGCTTACAGTTGAAAGCGGTTACCAGTGGAGCCAACGTGAGCCTGCTCACGCCGTACGACGAGGGAGTATTCTACGCGACCCGAGACTACGAGGGGATTCGTGTCGTCTCGCCTATTCAACTCTATCTTGATCTCCATGGCTTTCGGGGACGCGGGGAAGAAGCCGCCAAGGTCCTACTCGACGAGGTGATTACTCCACAATGGCAATAGGACGCACGAACTACACAGCGGACGCGGTCGCCGCGGCACGCTCGGTGCTGCTGGAGTTGACCCATCTTCTCGGCCAGTATCAAGACGATATTGTCGTGGTGGGCGGTTGGGTGCCAGAGTTACTGCTCCCCCAATCTCAGGGCCATCATATTGGCAGTACCGATGTTGATCTGGCTTTGAACCACCGCACCTTGCAGGAAGCGGGGTATCGCACGATTAAAGAACTGCTGCTGGCCAGAGGATATCGAGAGGGGTCGCAGCCGTTCATCTTTCACCGGACTGTCGAGCAAGAAGGCCGCGAGCTTGTTGTCGAGGTTGATTTTCTTGCGGGTGAGTATGACGGGACAGGCCAAAGCCACCGTACCCAGAAGGTACAAGGAGTCCGGGCACGCAAAGCTCGTGGGTGTGACTTGGCCTTCGACGCTCCCACGGAAATCACCCTGTCCGGCGTGTTGC
>JABFSC010000047.1 GCA_013140885.1 Deltaproteobacteria bacterium
GTCATGCGCATCCGCACATCGTCAGAGCCTTGGAGACAGTCTGAAACGAGGCACGAGTTTTGGCGCGCCCCCGTTGAATGAACAGCGGATCGCCACCCACCGCGCGCCAGGCGCGCACGGGACTGTTGACCCCACCGGGGATGTATTGTTGGGCTTCGAGAAAAAGCTTGTGGGACGTGGACATAGAAGTGTTCCCCGCGTGCGAAAAGAGTGTGGTCTTGTTACCACCCGACATTTTGTGAGTCAAGGCAAAGCAAAACGATAGACATCACAGCCACTTCTGCCGAGGCCGATTTTTTTGCTTGCAAACGGAAAAAAAAGGGGCTAAGCCATCCGCATACTCATTCAGTTCAATCTCTAATTTTTCCGATACAGCGCAGTAAAAAATAGTGACGGCTTTCCCCCTCTTTCCCATTGATACTTGGCGAAGTTTGCCAGGATTTCCCTGGGACGGAGAGAAAGAATGTGGGGGAGAAGTATGTGGAGAATCTTGTGGTGCAAGGGGAAAAACTTCGGTCATTAGGCCATGTTGGAGAGTTATTCACAGGTGTGAATAACTCCCTTCTCGCGGCACAACGAGAAGGAGGGGGGGGCGGCGTACAGCAGGTGTGGGAGCAGGTCCTCGCTCAGGTGGAGGAGAAGGTCGGTCGTGTCACGACCGAAACCTGGCTCAAGCCGGTGAAGCCACTCGCGTTGCGCGAAGAGACACTGCATCTCGAAGTGCCCAATGCGCTATTTCGCGATTGGCTCCTGGAAAATCTCCTGCCCCACATTCGCAAATCGCTCGAAACCATTCTTGGCTTCGCGGCCCAGATCGTTATTCATGTCGCCGCCAAACAACAAGGCGAACTGTTTCCGTCGCAACGCTATGAGGAGCGGGAGCCCACGAAGGCGGAGTCCGCGCGCGCCACGAACACCAAGAAGAACGGCCTCGTCTCCAATTATACGTTCTCCTCTTTTATCGTGGGCGCGGGCAACCAATTCGCCAACGCCGCCGCGCGCGCGGTCGCTGAACATCCCGGCAAGCACTACAATCCACTGTTCATCTATGGCGGTGTCGGGTTAGGCAAAACCCATCTCATCAACGCCATTGGCCACGAAACCATCGTCAAACAGGGCGGCAAGAGCGTTTTCTATTTATCGTCGGAAACGTTCACCAATGAATTGATCGCGCATCTGCGCCGCGACCGCATGGATGACTTTAAGACCAAGTTCCGCCAGGCGGATGTCCTTATCATTGACGACATCCAGTTCCTCTCTGGCCGCGAACGCACGCAAGAAGAATTTTTTCATACGTTTAATACACTCCATCAGGCCCACAAACAGATCATCCTCACCTCCGATAAATTTCCCAATGAGATTGAAGGCCTCGAAGAGCGGCTGCGCAATCGCTTCGAGTGGGGATTGATCGCCGATATTCAGCCGCCAGACCTCGAAACGCGCGTCGCCATTCTGCAAAAAAAGGCGCAACAGAAGAAAATCCAGCTTCCACATGATGTGTCGCTCTTTATCGCGACGCACGTGACCGCCAATGTCCGCGAACTTGAAGGTGGACTCACTAAGCTCGGTGCCTACTCCACCATGACCGACACTCCCATCACTATCGACCTCGCCCAACAGGTCTTGCAGAACCTTATGCGTGGGGGGAAGGATAGGGACCAAGAAGTCTCGGTCGAAACGGTCCAGAAAGCGGTATGCAAATACTTCGCGATCCGCGTCGTGGATTTGACTTCCAAGAAACGGACGCAGATGGTCGCCTTTCCGCGGCAGGTCGCCATGTTCCTGTGCCGCAAACTCGCCGGGGCCTCATACCCTATGATCGGGGTCCGTTTTGGTGGCAAAGATCACACAACAGCGTTATACGCATGTGCCTCCATTGAGAAACGACTCAAGCTCGACGAGGAACTCCGAGCGGTTCTCGCGCGGATTGAAAACATCGTTTTCGGTCAAGAAAATTAGTCTAGAACATGTTTTGAGAGGGTGTGAATAACCCTGTGGATAACCTGTGAATAACCTGTGAATAACCTGTGAATAACCTGTGGATAACTTTTTGCCTCGGTCAAGTTATTCACAGGGTTATCCACAGGGGGTGTGAATAACTATTTTAACGATTTCGGATACTTAACTGAGTTATCCACATATTCACACCCCCTACTGCTACTATTAGAAAGAAAATAAGAAGTAGGAATAGGAAAAAGGGGGATATGAAAATGTGGACAACTCAGAACGATAGGGAAAAAAGTTGATCGGATAAGAAAGGGAAGAGAGGAATGGAAAGCATTCTCGAAAAAGAAGATTTGTTACACTGTTTGTATTTGGTACAAGGCGTAGTTGAGAAAAGATCGTCATTGCCCATCCTCTCGCATGTGCTCATCGAGTCGAAAGACGGGGCGATCTCGCTTCGAGCGACAGACCTCGAAATCGGTCTCCGGCAACAGTGCAAAGCGACGGTTAAAAAAGAAGGAGCAGTGACGACCGATGCACGCAAGTTGTATGAGATCGTCCGAGAGCTTCCCCCCGATCGAGTCTCTCTTCGATCCACAGGGAGTGGATGGGTGGAAGTGAGTAGCGGGCGTTCACGATTTCGCATGGCGAGTCTTGATCCGAAAGAGTTCCCGGCGTTAGTTTCGACTCCGGCCTCGGACACGGAAGGCAAAAAACCGGTGGTATCGGTCGCCATCGCCGGACAGACCTTGCGCGAAATGATCGAGAAAACCCTTTTCGCGGCCTCTCCCGACGAATCCCGCCCCAACCTTAGCGGAGTCTATTTCGAGGGCCGCACAGCCCAAAAGGGGCAGGAAAATGGCCGTCTCAGAATGGTCGCCAGTGATGGTCATCGCTTGTCGTTCATCGAACGCGAAGCGATCGGTGCTGTGTCGGCGGATTGGCCAAGCGCGATTCTTCCTCGCAAAGGGCTGGTCGAAGCTCGCAAGTTACTCGAAAAAGGCGATGAAAAAACCGAACTCGTTCTTCACGGCTCGACCCTCAACGTCGCCAAGGATTCCACGGAGTTGTCCATGCGCTTGGTCGAAGGCGACTTCCCCGATTACAACCAGGTCATTCCTAAGAGTGAGAACCATGTCATTAGTTTTTCCCGCGAAGACCTTCTCAGCGCATTGCGGCGACTTTTGATTCTAACCACGGAGCGGTCTCGCGGCGTTAAGATTCAGATCGAAAAAGCCAAAATGGAAATTTCGGTTAACACCCCGGACCTCGGCGAGGGTGTCGAGGAAATCGCGGTCGATTACACGGGCGATAACCTCGTTGTCGGATTCAACGGCCGGTACTTGATCGAGATGCTCTCGGTGCTTGAGCAAGAGCAAAAAATTTCGTTCCTGCTCAAGGACGAATCGAGCCCGTGTCTGATCCGCGCCGAGAAAGACGTGAACTTTTCTTATGTCGTCATGCCCATGAGAATTTTTTAGTTTTGTAAAACTGTTTTGGAATGATTTTTCTTTCAGTAATCACCTTTACTTAAACTCTCTCGCGTGATAATTTTTCAGAGGAAAATTTCTACGGAAAAATAACAATTTTCTAAATTATTGTTCATTGAGGGATACATGCTCGAACAGGACTACGGAGCGAGTCAAATCAAGGTGCTTGAAGGACTCGAAGCTGTCCGCAAACGACCGGGAATGTATATCGGCGACACGTCTGAACGAGGGTTTCATCACCTTGTTTTCGAGGTCGTCGATAACTCCGTTGATGAAGCGCTCGCGGGCCACTGCACCAACGTTCACGTCATTATCCACATCGACAACAGCGTCACGGTCATCGACAACGGGCGTGGCATTCCCACTGACATCATGGAAGGCGAAGGGTTATCAGCCGCGCAAGTCGTTCTGACCAAACTGCATGCTGGTGGCAAATTCGACCGCGCTTCTTACAAAGTCTCTGGCGGTCTACACGGGGTCGGCATCTCGGTCGTCAACGCGCTGTCGGAACACCTCGAACTCGAAATCAAGCGCGACGGCAAAGTGCACTACCAAAAATATCACCGAGGGGACCCAGAAAACATCCTCAAGGAAGTCGGCACTTCCAGCGAGCGAGGAACGAAAGTCACCTTTAAGCCCGACGTGGAAATCTTTGGAGAACGCGAGTTTAGCTTCGAAACGCTCTCCCAACGTTTACGAGAACTGGCTTTCCTCAACCCTGGGCTTCGTATCCTCATCGAGGACGAACGTGACCCCGAAAAGCGCCACGATTTCCACTACGAAGGGGGAATCACCTCGTTTGTTGAAACCCTCAGTCTCACCAAATCGCCAATTCACCCTAAAGTGGTGTATCTGCGTGGTGAAAAAGACGGGCTTGAGATCGAAGTCGCCTTGCAATGGAACGAAGGATACAGCGAAAATGTCTACTCCTTCGCCAATAACATCAACACCATCGAAGGCGGCACGCACCTCATCGGCCTGAAAGCGGCGCTCACCAGAAC
>JABFSC010000021.1 GCA_013140885.1 Deltaproteobacteria bacterium
CCTCCGCTGGTTGGCAGAGACTCTGAACTCACGCACCTCCGCCATCTGTTTGAGCAGGCTATAGACGGTGAACGCCAACTCGTCTTCTTCACCGGCGAGCCGGGGATCGGGAAGACCGCGCTCATCGAAAACTTTCTCAGGGGAACTAGGCTCTGGGAGCTAGGCTCTCGCTCTTCCTCGCCCCACCCTCTAGAGCCCAGCTCCCAACTCCCAAATCCCGGCTGCTGGGTGGCGCGGGGCCAATGCATTGAGCAGTTCGGCGAGGGAGAAGCCTATTTGCCGCTATTGTCCGCCATTAGTCAGTGCTGCAAAGTGCCGGGAAATGAGTCGATTATCCCTGAGCTACAGCAACACGCTCCCACTTGGTTGGTGCAACTGC
Organism: Deltaproteobacteria bacterium; assembly: GCA_013140885.1. GTDB lineage: Bacteria > Desulfobacterota > Binatia > Bin18 > Bin18 > JABFSC01. The sequence goes on from JABFSC010000021.1 coordinate 380, forward strand.
CCGCGCTAGTCGGTCACGAGGAGTTCGAGCGCCTCCAGCGCAAAACCGCCGGGGCGACGCGAACGCGCATGCTGCGCGAGTTAGCCGAAGCGCTGGAAGTGCTCACGCAACAACAGCCGCTCATCCTTGTCCTTGAAGATCTGCACTGGAGTGACCCCTCGACGTTGGAGTTCTTGGCCTTTCTCGCTCGACAACGCCAGCCTGCCAAACTGCTGGTGCTGGGAACGTATCGTCCCGTGGAGATGCTCGCCGACGGTCATCCGCTCAAACGCACGCTCCAAGAACTGTTTGCGCACCATCTCGCGACGGAACTCGCGCTCCGTCTGCTGACCGAGGCCGATATCAGCACGTATCTGCACCGACGCTTCCCAGCCAGCTCCTTGCCCACACAGTTATCCCAGGTGTTGTATCAGCGTACCGGCGGCAATCCCTTATTTCTCACCAGCCTGGTGCGCGATCTGATCGCACGTCAGGTCCTGACGCAATTCGAGGGACAATGGGTATTGCAAGGTGATCTCGCGCGGGTTGGCACGGAAACCCCCGAAAGTATTCGTCATCTGATTGCTCGCCAACGTGAGCGGCTGTTACCGAACGAACAGCGGTTGCTCGAAGCCGCGAGTATCGCGGGGACGGAATTCTCCGCGGCCTTGGTTGCCGCGGCGACAGACTCCACAACGCTCACGATTGAAGAGCAATGTCACCGCTTGACCGAGCAGCAGCAGTTTCTGCGTCCAGTCGGGGTCAGCACCTGGCCGGACGGAACCCAAGCCGAGCGGTATGGATTTCAGCATGCGTTGTATCAGCAACTATGGCATGAGCGGGTGAGTCTGACACAGCGCCAGCAGTGGCATCTCCGCATGGGTGAACGGCTGGAGGTAGCGTATGCACAGAATCCACACGCAGTCGCGGCGGAGTTAGCGCAACACTTCGAGCAAGGGCGGGATTACACCAAAGCGATACGCTACTTACAACTCGCTGGCGAGCAAGCGGTACGTCGCAGTGCCAATCAAGAAGCGACCAGTTACCTCACCAAGGGGTTGGAACTGCTCCAAACCTTACCAGACAATCCGCGGCGCACCCGGCAAGAACTCACGCTGCAACTGACCTTAGGCGCTCCACTTATGAACCTCAAAGGTTGGTCCGCCCCGGACGTGGAAAGGACGTACACCAGGGCACAGGCGCTGTGCAGCCAGGTAGGTGAGACCGAGCAACTCTTCCCGGCACTGTGGGGAATATGGGTTTACTATTTCATCCGCGCAGAGCTGCGAACGGCACGTGCGCTCGGAGAACATCTCCTCACGCTCGCTCAGAATGCGCGGGACCCGATACTCCTTCTGGAGGCTCACCATGCCCAGTGGCCGGCCTTATTCTTTCTTGGGGAATGGACCGCAAACCGGGTGCACCTCGAGCAGGGAATCGCCCTCTATAATACGCAGCAGCACAGCTCCCTCGCTTTTCTCTATAGTGGGCATGACCCTGGGGTGTGTTGCCAGGGATACGCGGCCTGGACTTTGTGGTTTCTGGGCTATCCTGACCAGGGCATAAAGACGCTCGACGAGACCCTCGCCTTGGCGCGTGAGTCATCTTATCCCTCCACCATCGTGGATTCGCTCATCGCGTCGACTTGGTTCTATTCATGCATCCGTGAGAGGCGGGCGGCGCAAGAACACGCGGAAGCAGTGATTGCGATCTGTCGCGAGCAAGGGTTCGCCCTCAACTTCGCGTTGGGAACGATCGTGCGAGGCTGGGCACTGGTCGAGCAGGGGCAGGGAGAGGAAGGGATTGCCCAGATGCGCGAGGGCTTAGCCGCTGCTCTGGCCACAGGAGCAGAGGTGAACCGGACATACTTCCTTGCTTTGCTAGCTGGAGCGTATGGGACAGTGGGACAGCCCGAAGAAGGACTGCAGGTGCTCGCCGAAGCGCTGGCGACGGTGGCCAAAAATGACGAGCGTTTCTACGAGGCGGATATCCATCGACTCAAAGGCGAGCTTACGCTCGCCGGGGTGAGGGGTCGAGGATTAGGGGCTGGCAAAGAAGAAAAACAGAAGTCGATGAAGAAAAGGCAAAAGACAAAAGCCCACTCCAACCTCCAACCCCTCCCCGAGGCGGTAGTCGAGCGGGAGGCGGAAGAGTATTTCCTCAAGGCCATTGAGATTGCGCGCCAGCAACAGGTGAAGTCATTAGAGCTGCGAGCGGTCATCAGTTTAAGTCGGCTGTGGCGGAGCCAGGGAAAGAGAGACCAAGCTCGGCGGCTGTTGGCCGAGCTTTACAACTGGTTCACCGAAGGGTTTGCGACCGCTGATCTGCAAGAGGCACAAGCGCTGCTGACAGAATTATCGTAACGTGTCTGGAGGCGATCCTCAGCATTGAAATCTAGCGGATGAAATCAGGCGAGGATGGTGTCTACGCCGCTGCCTTCCGGGTCTATCCGGACGCTATTAGGATTCCCCCTCAGGACCGTCCCAAACCCCGTCCGTATTGTTCTCTTCCGACTTTCTTCGCGAAATCTTCGCACAATCATCCGGTTTTCCTCGAGCTTTTCGCTGGTGTCTTGCGTACTTTTCGTCACGTCACGCACGGCACGTGTACGCCTACGCGAATAGGAAGGAGGTGGTGTCTTATGCTTGTGGTTGGCTTGTGAACAAGAGGGAGGAGTACAGGAACAAACACCCTCCGGCGAGAGGTTTCGCCGGATTCACTCAAGCGAAAGGAAACGTCGATGAAAAAGCTACCATATTCATTACTTATCGTCGGATTGACCGGACTGATGACGTTCGCTGGAATCCTAACCGGAGTTAGTGAAGCCAAGTCAGAAAAGGAATTTACCATGGATGTCGCCTGCAATGGCAGCACGCTTGCCCTCAATCCTGCAGACCCCGTAGATCCACCCCTTTCCCGTGGCGATGTGGCCGTTGTGACTGGTCGCATCTTTCCAGAAGGAACGTTGCCGCCAGGGGTGACCACCTCTGACCCTAACACTGCTGGTGGTATCGGTACCTGGCGTTGCCTCTTTGCCTCACTGGCGGAGCCGCCCATCACCGGCGCCATTACCTACTACTTTGCCCTGGAAGAAAATGGGCAGGAAAGTATGCTGATGGTGCAGGGACTAAATTGCCATATTTTCCCCGGGAGTGAGCCGCGCACACATGCGATTGTCGGCGGCACGGGCAAGTATGCTGGTGCCAACGGCGAGGTGCGTGAGGAAGTATTGGGGACGAACGGGTCACAGTGCTTCAATCTCCGCTTTCACTTCTCGTTGAAAAAGAAGCCAGGGAAGTAGGGAGAACTACGGAAATTTCTCTTGCGTACAGCAGCTCGTCATTCCCGCGAAAGCGGGAAGCCGGGAGGAATCAGCGCAAACTGAGACTGAACGACCCTGGATGCCGGCTCCCCTAAAGGACTGGGGACAAGCTACGCGGGTATGACGAGCTAGCGCATCCGAATAGAGAATGACTATCCCGAAGGCCCTCCTATGCCCCGCAAAAAGCGCAAGCGTCGTCTTGTTCGTCCACCGCCAGGTTTGCTATTCTCCGCCTTCATGCGCTATCACTTCGCTCAGTGTGATTTGGATCTGCGTCTCCATCAGTTACACAGAAATGGAACCGTGGTTGGCATCGAACCTAAAGTGTTTGATGTCCTCACCTATTTGCTCCAGCATCGCGACCGCATGGTCAGCAAAGATGAACTGCTCGACAAACTCTGGCCTGGGCAAGTCGTCAGTGAAACCACGCTTACTCGTTGCATCACGTCCGTGCGTAAAGCCGTGGGCGATGATGGCACGAAACAGGAAATCATCGCCACCCATCATGGTCGAGGGTATCGTTTTGTTGCGTCGGTGACCGAGTTGGTGGCAGTTGCTCCTGTAAGTCCCTTTTCTGACGGGAGTAGTAGTGTTGTCCATGTGACGACGAACGGTCAGTCCAGTGAAGCGCTGATCGAGCCACTCCCACCTCCCATCCAACAGGTGACCAATGAACATGCGAGAAGCGTTACTCCTCTGCTTATAGAAGAAAGTCAAAATGCAACAGTCAAAGCGCAAAAGCCTGTTTTGAGC
>JABFSC010000142.1 GCA_013140885.1 Deltaproteobacteria bacterium
ATGTGCTCGTGCTGGGTTGACCGCTATCGGCGCGGACTAAATTCCCGCCCTCTCACCTGAACCCTCTTCCCGCTGGAAGAGGGAGGAGAACCTCATGGCTGACTCACTCAAGATTGACTGCAATGTCGCGATCCCCATGCGTGACGGCGTGACGCTCCGCGCCGATGTCTATCGCCCCGACGACACGAGCTCACACCCCGTGATCCTCGCGCGCCTCCCCTACAACAAGGATCTGTCCCTGATTTCGTTATCGTTATTGAGCCCAATTCGCGCCGCCAAACGTGGCTATGTGGTCGTCATCCAAGATACCCGTGGCCGGTTTAAGTCCGATGGCCAATTCTCGCTCTTCGCCGGCGAGGCGGAAGATGGCTATGACACGGTTGGCTGGTGCGCGTCGCAACCGTGGTCGAATGGACAAGTCGGGATGTACGGCGCGTCGTACTTCGGTGCCACGCAATGGTTGACGGCGACCGCGAACCCTCCGGCCTTGAAAGCCATTGTCCCCACCATTACCGCGTCTGACTATTATGAGGGGTGGACCTATCAGGGCGGCGCATTTCAACAAGGGTTCGCTCAGTTCTGGACTGCGGGGATGGCGACCGAAACGATCACACGCTTACCCGACGCTCCCGGTGATGCCCGCGGAAAACTCTACGGATCGATCTTCGGGATACAACAGGCGTACCGCAATCTACCGCTGGTCGATTATGCGCCAGCGACGGTTCCCGGCCTGATTGACCACTATCGTGAGTGGCTCAAGCATCCATCCCTGGATGACTATTGGGAGCGCGTGCGGATTGAGTCCAAGTACGAGCAGATGGACGTGGGCGCGCTGCATATTGGTGGGTGGTACGACATCTTTCTGGAAGGCACGTTACGCAACTTTGTCGGCATGCGTACCAAAGGCAAAACCGCGCGGGCGCGCCAACAGCAGCGGCTCATCGTCGGACCGTGGCTGCACGGGCTGTTCGACCGGGTTGTCGGCGAGGTCGATTTTGGCCCCAGTGTATTGCTTGATGCGGTCGATCTTGGCGGGCAGCATCTCCAATGGTTCAACCACTGTCTGCAAGACCAGCCCGACAGCGGCGCGCCGGTGCGGATCTTCGTGATGGGCGCGAACGTCTGGCGCAATGAGAATGAATGGCCGCTCGCTCGTGCCGTCGCGACTCCGTATTACCTCGGCAGTGGCGGGGCCGCGAATAGTCTGCGCGGCGATGGCCAATTGCTCACTCAGGTTCCCGCACGTGAAGCCAGCGATACCTTTCTCTACGACCCTGAACGCCCGGTGCCATCGAGAGGCGGCTGTACGCTCATGCCTGGCGCGCAGAGCGCCGGTCCACGCGACCAGCGACCAGTCGAGGAGCGCGATGATGTACTGGTGTATACGTCAGCGCCTTTGAGCGAACCGTTGGAGGTGACCGGGACCATTGAAGCGGTGCTCCATGCGTCCACGGATGGGCGGGACACGGATTTCACCGCCAAACTCGTGGCCGTGGCTCCCGATGGGCACGCGATCAATCTGTGTGACGGAATTTTGCGGGCCCGGTATCGCAACTCGTTGCGGCGCGCGGAGCTGCTGGAGCCAGGGCGCACTTATGAATATCGCATCCTGCTGGGATCAACGAGTTTCCAATTCGCGCCTGGGTATCGAATTCGGCTGGAAGTCTCCAGCAGCAACTTTCCGCGGTTCAATCGCAACCTCAACACGGGTGGTGATTTCGCGACGGAGACGCTGGGCCGACCGGCGATCCAACGGGTGTTTCACGGTGGGGCGAGAATGTCGCACGTCGTGCTGCCAGTGGTGCCGCGGAAGGGATGAAACGTGGGGCGCGTTTCGAGGTGACAGAATCGGAGTACACTTCACGTTTCACGCATCACGCAATGGGAGTGTGTCATCATGACCAAAGTCTGTATTTCATTTGCCGCGGCTTCTGGACTCGCTGGATTTCCCGACTTTCCCCCTGCCGTTGCGCAACAACTGCAAGCTGAGTTTCCGCAAACGAAAATCGTCTTGGCCACTACTCCTGAGCAGCGCAAGGCCGAGCTTGTCGATACGGACGTTGTCTATGCCGTGCGCTTTAGTCCGGAAGATTTCGCGGTTGCCAAACAACTCAAATGGCTCCAATTGTCCTCCGCCGGAGCGACGCACGTGCTGTTTCCAGAGATGATCGAGAGCAACGTCACCGTGACGAACTCACGCGGGCTGTACGGAGTGCCGATCGCCGAGCATGTGATTGGCATGATGATCATGCTGGCGCGTAAGCTGCACGAGGCGTACCGCTATCAATTGGAAGGAAAGTGGCCGCGCAAGGAGATGTTTGCGCGCTATCCCTCGTTTTCCGAACTGCACGGGCGGACTGCTGGGGTTATTGGGTTAGGGGATATTGGCTTGGCCGTCGCGGAACGCGCGAAGGCGCTGGGCATGCGCGTCATCGCCACCAAACGCACGCTCAATGCTCGTCCTCCTTGCATTGATGAATTGCTCGGCACGGATGGACTTCCGCAACTCCTGCGCGATTCCGATTTTGTGATCATTGCCGCTCCCTTGACGCCAGAAACGCAAGGGCTGATTGGCGAAAAAGAGCTGCGGTTGATGAAGCCGACCGCGTACATCTTCAATGTTGGGCGTGGCGCGATTATTCAAGAAGCTGTCTTGATCCGTGCACTAAAAGAAGGCTGGATTGCCGGGGCGGGGTTGGACGTGACCGAAGTTGAGCCCTTGCCACTGGACAGCGAACTCATCGGGCTGCCCAATGTCATTCTCACGCCACACTATTCTGGCCTCCGCTCTTGCTATTGGGATCATGCGCTGGCAATCTTCAAGCCCAATTTAGCGAAGTTCCTGCGCGGCGAGCCACTCGATAACGTGGTGGACAAGCGCGCGGGATATTAGCGCGCATAAAACGTCAATATGCAAAACGTAAACAAGAAGTATAGCGGTTTGCACTTGGCTGAAGAGATGGCCTTCAGGTTCCCTCTCCCGGATGGGGGAGGGGGAGGGGGACGCGACGATAATCTCTTCACTCGTATGGGAACCGCTGTAAGACTGAAACCGCACGGCGGCTTTCACGTTTTACGTGGGTACGTTTTATTTTTCGGAGAAAGGAGTTGTGTCGATGGATATGAAAGGACTGGGAGCGATTGTCACCGGTGGCGGGTCTGGTTTAGGAGAAGCCGCCGCGCGGGCCTTCGCGGCCAAAGGGGTGAAGGTCGCGGTGTTTGACCTGGCCAAATCCAATGGCGTCGCGATCGCCAAGGAGCTGGGTGGAATTTTTGTCGAAGCCGATGTGACCAACAGCGAGCAGCTTGCCGCTGGCATCGACCAGGCCGTGCACACGCTGGGCGCGGTGCACATTCTGGTCAACTGCGCGGGCATCGCCACGGCGGGCAAGACATTAGGCAAGGAGGACAAACCCCTCGACCTCGAACCGTTTCGCCGCACGATTGAAATCAATTTGATCGGCACCTTCAATGCGATTCGCTTGGCCGCCGCGAAGATGGCCAAGAACACTCCCAACGCCGATGGCGAGCGCGGTGTGATTATCAACACCGCCTCGGTCGCCGCCTTTGATGGACAGATTGGTCAGGCGGCCTATGCCGCGTCCAAGGGTGGCGTGGTGGGGATTACGTTGCCGATTGCTCGTGATCTCGCGAGTTACGGGATTCGTGTATGTACCATTGCTCCCGGGATTTTCGAGACGCCGATGTTGATGGGACTTCCTGAGGCCGCACGGAAAGCGCTCGGCGCGAGTGTGCCGTTTCCGTCGCGACTTGGTCGCCCAGCGGAATATGCCGCGCTGGCTTGCCAGATCGTGGAAAATGCGATGCTGAACGGTGAGACCATTCGGCTCGATGGCGCGATTCGGATGCAGCCACGGTAGGAGGTCGCTGCGTGATTGCTGACGGATTGAGGGGGAAATAAAGGAATAATCACTTGACCCCCCTCACCCTAGCCCTCTCCCAGCCGGGAGAGGGAACTTTCGGAACCCGGAACCCGAAACTTGCGAACCTCATACCATTGCCCTACGGCTTCATGTCCTCCAACACCGGCTCCAGCACCCGCCAGACATTCTCCGCGACAACCTTGTGACCTTGCGCCGTGGGATGAAGCCCATCCGGCAGATTCAATCTCGGTATCCCACCCACGCCATCCAACAAAAAAGGAATCAACGCCGCGTTATTCTTGCGCGCCAACTCAGGAAAGATGTCCCGGAAGCGGGCCGTGTACGCACGGCTTAAATTCGGGGGGAGCTCCATCCCCGCCAGTACGATCCGAACCTGTGGGTATTTGCTTTTCACACGATCCATAATCGTTTGCAGATTCTCTTGTGCGTTCTCCACCGGATGTCCACGGAGTCCGTCGTTGGCCCCAAGCTCCAGAACAAAAACATCCACTGGCTGTTGCAACACCCAATCGACCCGCCGT
>JABFSC010000038.1 GCA_013140885.1 Deltaproteobacteria bacterium
ACGCTCAGCCAAGAGGCCATAGCCAGCGCGCGTCAGATGGACGATCCCATCGCACTGGCCGCTGCACTCAATGCCCGTCATGTGGTCTTACAAGAGCCGGGAAATGTTGAAGAACGACTAGCGATTGCGACGGAGATGATGCGGTTGGCAAGAAAAGTCGATGACAAGGAACTGACTCTGCGCGGCCACATGTGGCGACTGACTGACTTGCTTGAGCTTGGCGATCTGCCGACCGCCGATCGTGAGATTGTTGTGTATGCGCAACGTGCCGAAGAGCTGCAACAACCTTCATACTTGTGGTTCTTGGCGGTCTGGAACTCCACGCGAATGTGGTTGCGAGGGAACTTTGCGGAGGCGAGGCGATTCGCTGACGAGGCCTTGCAAATTGGTCAGCGCGCCCAAGACCCCGACGCCGTGCAATGCTTCATTGGGCAAGTCCTTGGGCAGCGTGCCGGGGTGACTCAGTCGAGTGACATTGAGCTACCAGTGCAGAACCTCGCTGACCATTACACCGCACTCCCAGTGTGGCGGTCCGCGCTCGCTCTGGTCTACACGGACTTTGGGGCAGTGGATGAGGCGCGTCGAGAGTTCGATCCACTTGCCGCCAATGATTTTGCTGATTTGCCCCAAAACGAATACTGGATGATTACCATGAGTAATCTTGCACAGGTGAGTATGAATCTTGGCGATTTCCCCCGCGTCATGGCGGCTTATGCGCTATTACTTCCTTACGCTGATTGCTGTGTGGTGGTGAAGCCAGCGTTGGGGTGTCTTGGGTTGGTCTCGCGATTACTCGGTCGTCTCGCGGCAATGCTCGGGCGTTGGGATGAAGCCGAGGCCCACTTCATCGCGGCGTTACAAGGCCACAAACGGATGCGAGCGAAACCATTGATTACGCTGACGCAGGAGCAGTATGCGACGATGCTCTTGGCACGGAATCAACCTGGAGATGATGAACGAGGAAAACGATTGTTGGAGGAAGCGCTTGCCTCTGCGCAAGCTCTGGGGATGGATGTCGTTATCAAACGGATCCTTGCTCTGAACGACAAGCTCGCGAACCGTACGCTCTAAACACAGAGGCAACATGTGAGGCACTCTCTTTTGTCCCCTCTTATCCATGGATTCAGGAAGAATCATGTAGGGTGGGCCGCGACCCACCCTACGACTACCACCTGTGCGAGGAGGTGCGTTATAGGCAACTCGTCATCACGTTCCCGCTGCTGTCCTCCCAGCCGTCGACACGCCACCCTCGTAAATTCGTGCGTCCAACGCGCACGAAGCCTTCGAGCCACGTTCGCATCGAATGGGTGAACGTCTTGTACGACATCGTGGTGTTGTAGAAGGACGCATCGTCGTAGGCGCCGTCATGGACGCCGCAGTTGGGCATCCACGCATAGAAGGTCGGGAAGTTACCGGGGCCGCCGAGACTGGGGTCGGCGCCAGTCGCGAGTTCCGACCGGGAGCGCGAACCATTGAGGAGCGTCTGGAACTGAGTCTCAAGGCGGGTGCGGTGCTCGTCGACGGTGAAGAGTGGTGGGCATGGACTGAAGCCTGTGGGGCAGTGAGGGTAGTTGTCCCAGTCTCCCCACTCCACGAAGTGTCCGTTACCGTGGTTGGTATGCTCCTGATTTGGGTCAGTAAAATCCTCGCGGAAGAAGAATGGCGTGGCGATGTGGTTGAAGAGGACGTGAGAGCGATCACGGCATTTCCAGTCGTCGCCGGTTGCGGCATGAGCGTCCACACACGAAGTGTCAAAGACCGCATTCCAGCTATCGTATTGCTCGACAAGGTGGCCAGTCGTGTGGAACGTCGCACCATCGTAAGAGAAAGGTACTCCATTCCCTATCGTCTCGCCTGACCAGACGGCGCTGTAGGCATCGCCCGCAAGCGGATTGCCGGAGGCGTCAGTGGCAAATGCGGCTTCGTTCTCGATCGACTCGATGAAGTTGGCGTCGAAGACCGTGCGCACGTCACCTGTGAAGCCAGGGATGTCTGCAAGCGACTTGGCGAGGTGGTCGATATTGTGAAAGAGTCCATGGGCCCCGCCGGAGTGACCAACGAAGAGGATCTGCTCAGCGTCAGCGAGCGGCGGTAGGGACTCTGGCTGTTCGATGACCCGCCCAGCGCCATTATCAGCCCACGTTGTGTAGGTGAGCCCACTCTTCAACGCTTGGAGCGCCTCTTCCATGATCAGGTACCCTTGCTGATATACGTTGACGTTAACGGAAGTACCGCTTGGCGCGGTGTGGTTAAGAAAGTACCCCCCCACCGCCTCGTATGCGACGCGTCCGTTGTAGCGGTCGTAGCTACACTTCTCGACGCGCACGCGGTTGTACCCCGCGAAGACCGGGTTCCGCACCGGATCGGGGCGGTGGATGCCTTCGAGGTTCTTCATCGGAGGGTCGACCGCAGTGCTCATCTCGCCACGTTCGGCCGGGTTGGCATACGTGTCGAGACACGCCTGGGCATTGTCGAAGACACCGTCTCCGTCGCCATCCTGGGCATTGCACGAGCCACCGCCTGGCACGGTGAACATCCACTTGTTCGATGGCCCACCGACTGCCTTGTCGACATAGATGATTGGGCGGGTGCCGTCCAAACACCGCACGTCGGGGTTATTGTTCAGAAAGACGCGCGTGAAATCCTTGACATCGGCGACGTTCGTCGGGGTAGTGCCAAAGTTTGCTTGAGGTGGTTGGCCTGGAAACGCCTTGCAGCGCAGCGTGTCCTGCCAGTAGGGGTCAGCACAGTTGTTACTTGGTGCCTGCGCCACCGCTCTGCTGGTAGGGGCCGCCAGCATCCCCAGGGACAGTGCGAGTGAGAGCGCCAGTATACGGCGCTGATTATTCCAATGAAATGAAAACATAAAAGCCTCCTGAAAAAATTTCGTAGTTGGACTGAGCGTGTCGCGAAGCCCACACTAACGAAGTGGTTGTTGGGCTCACGGATTTGTTCACTCCCCGTTTATAGCGGGTTGCATTTGTCTGAAGAGATCGTTTTGAGGCCCCTTTTCCTTTTGCGGGAGAGGGCTAGTACTCAGTCAATTTAATTTTGAGGGATAGTTGCCCGTCATGCCCGCGCAGGCGGGCATCCAGAAAAAGGGCGCTTCAGACTTACGCGCATGCTTCGATTAAATGAAAGTCCGCGCCCATGTCGGGACATGGCGTGCCGTGTCCCGACAACTCACGCAGTGGCTAATCATTTTCTTGACCTGCTTCTCCTACTGCTGTTTGTTCTTCATCGTCGACGCAGATGACGTGCATCGAGGTACTATCGACGACCGCAGCCAATTCACCAGCCGATGCCCTCGTCCCCAGACAGCGGAAGGTATGGGTGTTAACCAGGCCGTCAAGATAGCAGGTGCTCGCGACCACGAGCTTGTCGCTCTCATCGTTGTCGTTAAAGACGTCAAATTTTGGAAAATCGAACTGGCGCACACAACCATCAGCAACGGTAGGGTTCGCGTTGAAGTACGCCGCGTAGTAGTAGTCTTGATCGCTCGCAATAAAGGACGGGTTATTCACCGTGGAGGTGCACGTTACCTCACAGTTGAAGAATGAACCTTGTGGGATTGTCACTGTCGTGGATTCCAAAACCGTCCATGTTGGGTAAACGGTATTAAGTAGGACATCGGTCACGGTTTTGTCGCCATTGATAATTGGCTCTACGGCAAGAGCAGCAGAAGGCGCAAGGGCGAGGTTCAGCAGTAGTAGGGATTTATAGAAGCTGTTTAGGTATTTCATGGTGTTTTCCTTTCTTTTTGAGATTGTTTGTTAGTGTTGAGTGATTCCATGCGGAGTTTTCTTATTCCCCTCACAGGGAAGAGTGCGGCAAAACTTTCTTCAGGCGAATATCCTTAATCTGCCGCCACCGATTGCGGGTGGCGGCAGACCGGTTCATGGCCCGTTGTGACTAGGTGCCTATTGGTTCTGAACCAGGACTGATTGGATCCCAGCTATGGCTACAGCGGCATTAAAGCAGTCCATAACCGCGACATACCCTTCACCGAACGCAGTGTTCTTATGGATCGTCACGAGGTAGTTACCAGCACCGCCGGCCAAGATGGCAAGTGGAGAAAACGCGCCGCCGTCCGGAGCAGTCGCCGTAGTAGCGAGGCCATTCGGGTTAATCACCTGTATACTGATCTGATTTCCGGCAGCGATAGCATCATTCACGTTCGCCCTGACGCTAGTGGTGCCGACCGGACAGGTCATGCCATAGACATCCGTCGCAGCCGCACCCGCAGCTATTCCCAGAAACCCACCGAAGGTATCCGCGTGAGCGGGCCCGACGGCACTTAAACCGAGGACCAGTGAAGCGGTCGCAATCATACTTCTGAAGTTATGCTTTTCCATGATCTTCTCCTGTAGTTGTGAACAGTGTTAATGGTTGGTTGAAACAGTCAGAATAAAGAACTTTTG
>JABFSC010000305.1 GCA_013140885.1 Deltaproteobacteria bacterium
CTGAAGGTGCAATGCGGCAAGTTCGGATTCGGCCCAGGTGAGTATCTGGGCGAGAGTGGCATTGGCTGGAGGAGGAAGATTGGGCATACATGCCGGAATGAAGGAATGTCGCTCAATGCGAGGGTTGGCACGTGGAGCGTTCTCCACGCAGAATCCCAAATCCCAAAGCCCAATTAGCTGAGCATCTCCGCCTGATGCGACGTATTGAGCGCGTCAACGACTGGGTCGAGTTCGCCATCCAGCACCCGGTCGAGTGTGTACAGCGTCAAGTTGATGCGGTGATCCGTGATGCGGGATTGTGGAAAATTATAGGTGCGGATGCGTTCGGAGCGGTCGCCCGACCCGACCATGCTGCGGCGTGAAGCTGAGATCGCCGCTTGCTGCTCCTCACGGGCCCGTTCCAATAATCGCGCCCGCAGGATTTTCAACCCTTTGGCCTTGTTTTTGTGTTGTGACTTTTCATCTTGGCATGAAACAACGAGGCCCGAAGGAATATGGGTGATGCGCACCGCCGAGTCCGTCGTGTTGACGCTTTGGCCGCCCGGACCAGACGAACGGAACACGTCAATGCGCAAATCTTTCTCGTCGATGTGGACATCGACATCATCCGCTTCTGGCAGCACCGCCACCGTGACCGCCGAGGTATGAATCCGCCCAGAGGCTTCCGTCTCTGGCACGCGCTGGACGCGATGAACCCCACCCTCGAACTTGAGGCGGCTGTAGGCGCGCTTGCCCTCGATCATGCTGATGATTTCCTTGATGCCACCGAGACCGGTGGTGCTGGAACTCATCACTTCGAGCTTCCAATGGTTGCGCTCCGCATAGCGCGTGTACATGCGAAAGAGATTGGCGGCGAATAAACTTGCTTCCTCGCCGCCCGTGCCCGCGCGGATTTCCAGCAAGACGTTTTTTTCATCAAGCGGGTCTTTGGGGATGAGCAAGCGACGAAGATCGTCTTGCAATTGCGTGCTTCTCGCCTCCAGCGCGGTTTGCTCTTCACGCGCCATTTCGCAGACCGCTGGGTCCGGGTCCTCCAGCAAGGTCTTGTTGTCGGCGAGTTCGTGCGTGACGTGCCGCCACTCACGAAAACACGTGATGACTTCCTCAAGCGACGAATGCTCCTTGGCGAGTTTGGTGTACTCCTTGGAGTTGTTCCGCGCTTCTGGTTGCACGAGCGCCGCTTCGAGTTCCTGGTACCGCTTCTCGACCTCGGTGAGCTTACCGAAGAGTGTATCTGTATCACTCATGCCAATTGTTCTCGTCTGAGTTGTGCAGTTGTGTGGGGGTGGAAAAAAGGTCAGGGCGGTTGATGAACCGCCCTGACGGGAAGGAAACTGACGCTCCGTGGCTCAATCTCTCAGATGAGGAGTGAGGCGAAGCCGTTGAGGGACGCTACGCTTGTGGTGCCGCCGCTGCTGCTGCTGCCGCTGCCGTGGTTGCCGCGTCGGATTTGTTATACCGGCGGCGGAACCGTTCGACCCGACCACCCGCGTCCATGATCCGTTGGCGACCGGTGTAATACGGGTGGCACTGGGAACAGACATCAAGGTGAATCGTCGGGGATGTCGAGCGCGTCTCAAAGGTGTGTCCACAGGCGCACGCGACAGTACATTTGTCATATTTTGGGTGAATGCCGTCTTTCATTCTCAACCTCCGCTGGCTACTATTACCACCTCGTTCCAAGAGCCGCAAGGTGAAGTGCGCAACGAAGACAGTGAGGATGACATGGAACCACGACAACTGAGCGACATGCAGGACGCCTTACGACACGAACAGCTCGACGGGTGGCTCTTCTACGATTTTCGCGGCAGTGATCCGCTCGCGTATCGCATTCTCGGGCTGGATGCGACGACGATTTCCACGCGCCGCTGGTACTATTTCATTCCCGCGCAGGGCGAACCGGTCGGCCTCGTCTCCAGCGTCGAACCACATCGGCTTGATGTCCTCCCTGGACAGAAGCGGGTCTTCCTCTCATGGCAACAACTGCACGCGCATCTCGCCGAGACTTTGCGCGGCGTTCGCCGGGTCGCTATGCAGTATTCGCCAGGCAACGCGATTCCCTACATTTCGCGCGTCGATGCCGGAACTATCGAGCATATCCGCCAGCTTGGGATTGAGGTCGTTTCGGCGGCTGATTTGGTGCAGCGCTTCGAGGCGGTGTGGAGCACTGCCCAGTGGGAGAGCCACCTGCGTGCCGCCAAAGGGGTGCGCGAGATCGTGGATGAAGCCTTCGCTTATATTCGTGAACATGCGCCAGTGTCCGAATATACCGTGCAACAGTTCATCCTCCAACGCTTCGCCGACCGCGGACTAACGACCCATCATCCGCCCATCGTGGCGATCAACGCCCATAGCGCCGACCCCCATTTTGAGCCCCAGCCTCGGGGCTCTTCGCTCATTCAATCGGGCGATTTTGTCTTGATTGACCTGTGGGCCAAGGAGCCCAACGGGGTGTACGCCGATATTACCTGGACTGGATTCATGGGCGCGGAGGTTCCGGCGCGATACCGGGAAATTTTCACGTATGTGCGCAACGCCCGCGATGCCGCGATTGCTTTTGTGCAAGAACGGATGCGACGTGAACAGTCGTTTGCTGGCTATGAGGTTGATGCGGCGTCGCGCCAGGTGATTGTCGATGCTGGCTATGGCGACTACTTCGTGCACCGCACGGGCCATTCGATTGGCGAAGAGGTGCATGGCAACGGCGCCAACATGGACGGGCTCGAAACCCGCGACGAGCGCCGGGTGCTGCCAGGCACCTGCTTTTCCATCGAACCGGGCATCTACCTCCAAGGCGAGTTCGGGGTCCGCAGTGAGATCAACATCTATATGACGCCGAGCGAGGCGATCGTGACCGGTGCGCCAATGCAGACTGAGGTGGTGGCGATCTTGGCGACACGATGAAGAATCTCGTCCTCTTTGACATCGACGGCACGTTGACCCAAACGACGCGCGTCGATGATACCTGTTTTGTCCAATCCTTCGTGGATGAACTGGGGATTCGCGATGTGGATACCGACTGGGCGCGGTATCCGACGGTCTGCGACTCCGGCATCACTCAGCATATTTTTCGCACCCATCTTGATCGGCTGCCGTCAGCGAAAGAAAGAGATCGGCTTCAGCGTCGCTTCGTCGCGCTCCTTGAACAAGCCTACGTGCGCGAGCCACATCTGTTTGTCGAAGTGCCGGGCGCGGCAACCGCCGTGCATATTCTCCGTCAGCATTCTGACTGGGCCGTGGCGATCGCGACTGGGGGCTGGCAAGCGTCCGCGCTGTTCAAGCTCGATAAAGCCGGGATCGCCGTGACGGGGATTCCCGCCGCGTTCGCGGATCACGGGGTCTCGCGTGAGGTCATTGTTGCCGCCGCGCTGGTGATGGCGCGACAGACGTATCAGCGGCAACAGTTCGCGCGGATCGTCTATGTTGGTGATGGCGTGTGGGATGCGCGCACCGCCCGGCGACTTAATCTGGAGTTCATTGGTGTGACCAGTGGTGAGCGCGAGGCGGTCTTGCGCGCTGAAGGTGCACGCGCCATTATTCAGGACTTCTCGGATTTTGACCAATTTCGACAGACGTTAGAGGAACTCGACTATGGCAAAAGTGTGGTTTGTTCGTCCGCAAAATAAGATGATCGCCCTGGGTGGAAAGCCCGCCTATCAAGGCGAAATGCAACAATTGATCTGGCCGCTCGACCTCGGCCTGCACCGGTTTCACGGGGCGATGCCGCTGGTCCCCAATGAGGAAACGCCGCAAGAATTCGCCCCTGAGGATAAGGTGTTCGTCGAAGTGACGGCCGACGACATGAAGATGGGCACGAGTTATCAGGTGGGGTTCTACTCATCCCCCTATTCGCCAAAAGCCGCGATCTCGCGCTTAGGCCAGCCGTATCAGGGGTAGTCCGGTATGGGCAGCCCAGTGAAGGCTCAGTACTGACGTTCGCGGAGCGAGGATGCGCGCGGTGGAAATATGGGCATGGAGCTTGCCACTGAGCCGCTTGATGTTCATTTCAGGAAATCATCTTCTGACAGGTGGTTACGCTCCATAGTGTGTCGTTGTCTAGCATCTCCGGTTTTTCATTTTTGCCTTTTGCCTTTTCTTCAGCTCCTCACGTCTCCAGCGTCGCGTCTCTTCCCACGTGCTCCAAGCGGGCAATCACTTCCTGTGGGTTGATGCGATTCTTAAAGAAGAACACGCTCCCTGGGACATCCTTGAAGTCCTCCTCGCCGACGTTGAGGCTCGCGGAGACCGCGACCACCATATCTTCGCGCCCCGATTGTTTGAGCTTGCGAATTTTCTTCTCAAGATAATCAGGCCGCCAGAAGCCGACAATCTCCAGCAATGACGTGCGTCCGTCGGTATGGCGGAACGCGAAGTCGGGAATGAAGACCGTCTCCTTGAGATTGATGATCGCCACC
>JABFSC010000504.1 GCA_013140885.1 Deltaproteobacteria bacterium
GTACAGTCATCGCCAACGCCTGGCATGGGCGAACTGCAACTGTCGATACCGCCGAAGTAGTCCTCCTGGCGAGTCTGTGGTGGCTGATATCGAGTTCTGCAGTTCATGTATTCTGCCGAATGCTCGGCGGTAAGGGAAACATCGGGGAGACTCTGTCGGTGACGCTGCAGATCAACTCAGTGGTATTCGCCGTCTGTGCCATGCTCACGCTAGTGATTGCCTCGGCAGCTCGCCTCGCCGACGGAGCGCAAGCGCCTGCTTGGCTCGGGAATCCGGTGTTGGTTTACAATTGGTTGAGCGGGATTCTCCTGATTCTGTATATTCCGTTTGGATTGCGGGTCGTCCACGGATTCGGTAGATTCCGCTCTTTCATACTCTTCTGTGCAGTCGTTGGAGCAGTAGTGATCGGTAGCGTTCTCTCTACAGCGGTCTACAAACAGTCAGAGGGTCGGCGGTTCATTCCGCGAGCGTTGCCAAGGTCGAGGTAGTCGCTTTTGCAGCCTAACCACGCATTGGAGCCGCCAGCGCGAACGAGATTATCGGGTGTTCGCACTGCGGCTCGGCACGATTGCATTAGGCCGTCTTGATTTCACGAAGCTAAAGTGTCTGGTAGACTGTCGTCTGTGAAATTCACCCAATACTCCCATGCGATGCGTCAACGCCCAGACCGTGCCATGATTCAAGAAGAATGGATTCAACGTGTCATCGACCAGCCGGTGAAAGAAGTCATTCAACAAGATGGTCGGATTCGCCGGTGGGCACCAATTGCAGAGATGGGAGGAAGATACTTACGGGTCATTTTGCTTCCTGACGGGGAAACCGTCCACAATGCCTTCTTTGATCGGAGATTTACGCCGTGAAGATCAGATATTTTCAAGAGACTGACACGTTATACATTGAGTTTCGTACGATTGAGGTAGCTGAAACCAAAGATCTTGATGAAAACACGTTGCTGGACCTGGACCCGGATGGCAATATTTGCGGCCTCACGATCGAACATGCAAGTGAACGTGCAGACATCCCCCATTTTTCCTATGAGCAGGTCGCAGCCTAACCACACGTGCCACCGCATCGCGGCCACGTTGGGTCTGTGAAAACACCGAAGAGCCACGTTCTGGCCGCTCGCGGTGCGCGGGAGCGTTAAGCGGCATAAAATGTCCTCTTGTGGAAATGTTCTACAATCCAGTAGAATCCGGGGACTGTTCTTCAGCGAGGATGCCAACGATGCAAACAATCAAATTTGTCTCCTGGGAAGAAGATGGGGCGTGGCTTGGTTATCTACAAGAGTACCCTGACTATTGGACCCAAGGCGAGACGCTTGACGATCTCAAGGAGCATCTCCGAGACTTGTATCAAGACCTGACCAGTGGCGCTGTGCCAAGCATCCGCAAGGTAGACGAACTGATTGTGTCATGAAACGGGTGGACTTGATCCGAACGATTGAGGGAGGTGGCTGTGTCTTCGTGCGGCATGGGGGCAAGCACGACTGGTATCGCAATCCTCTCACCGGCATCGAGAAATCAAAGAAGGGTTGGCCAAACACATCATTAAGGAGTTGAGTAACCCCGAGCGAAACCCCAAGTCATAAGCCGCAGGCAAGCGGCCGCCTAACCCCTCTCAGGGCTCCGTTGTCAAGAGGGCAGACGGATGCACTACGGGGGCGGGGTGGCCGTCCGATAACATATAGTGATTCATCTTTACCAAGCGACCGCAGCTGACTTCATTTCGGTTGCTGGTCACCGCCTATAGCTGCACCAAACACCTCTTGAGGCTCAATGTTTCCCGTGGAACATTTTGCCCGGGAAACAGTCGCCTCCGCAGAGGCGACGTCCTCGAAACTCTTCTGTGCCCTCATCCCGGTCTTCTCAATGCACGCGGGTTGTGTCCGAAGACACTCCTAGTTAGTGTCAGACTCGGGTGAGGAGCAGCCACGGGGCACTTGATGACGGATCACCAAGAAGGTGAGCAGGAGAGACAGTCCAATCAAGCCATGCGGCTTCGGGCACTTCGTCTAGCGACTCTCTTACAGTCCATGCTGTATATAAGGAAGGAGTCGGCGACAGACTGAGCCCTTGGTGAGCCAGTTAGGCGGTGGGCTCTGACTCTCCCCTCAGCGGTTACGCAGTCATAAAGCGTTGCAGATCAAACGCCTGTTCCCGCGTGAGCATGTAATCCACCGCGCGGCCCAACTTATGCGCGAGCACGGTCAGGGCTTTGGCCTTGCCGTGTTTGTGTTCTCATTTCCCAAAGTATTCTTTGCCGGGTTGACTCTGGCGAATAAAGAGCACGGCGGCTTCGGCAAACGCCCACCGGAGATGCACGTTGCCGATCTTCTTGCCCGAGGTGCCCAACTTTTTGCCACTGGATTCTTTGGCGCACTTCACCAGCCGACAATAGGACACAAAATCCTGGACACGAGGAAAACGCGTGATGTCGTGAATCTCATATAAGAGGACGAGCGCGAGGATCTGGCCGATGCCCGGGACTGATTGGAGTCGCGCGAATGTTTGCACGTCGTGCGCCTTGGCACTGCGGGTGAGATAGAGTTCTACCTCACTCAAGAGTTCATCGTAGTGATCGATAAGGGACACATCCACTTCAATCGTTTTGCGAACACTGGGATCCGGGAAATGGTCCGCGACATCTTCGCGGTTTGATTGGTTCGCCAGCCGTTTGCCGATCTCCGGCAGATTGTATTGACTATTGGTATTATGGATGTGGGCTAAGAGTTCCGCTCGCTTCCGCGCGAGATGACACCGCCGCCGGAGCAAATCGCGCGTCGCCCGCATCTCTGAAGGATACACGTACGCTTGGGGAAACATCCCGCCCCGCAGTAAGACGGCAAGCTTGTGGGCATCAATTTTATCGTTCTTGGCTTTGCCCCCATGAATCGCCTTCATAGAGAGAGCATGGCCAAGAACGAAAGCAATTCCTTCTTTCTGACAGAGGTCCGCCAGCCAGTACCACGTAAACATACATTCCACGCCGACGACGAGGTCTTCCCGATACGGGGCAATCAGGCATAAAAATGCCTCAGGTGTCGTCGGCAAATTTTTGTGCACAAGTTTATTGCCCGGTTGATCGAGAATACAGACATACATCGCGCGGGCATGTAGATCGATGCCACAATAGTGTTTATGCTGCTGCGTGTAGAAATTCATCCAGGCCTCCTTGGGGGGGTCAAATTTGCATCCAGCCATCCTACCGCTGCCACGTGCAGCACAGGAGGCCTGGATGAGTATCAACCCGCGCCACCGCATCGCGGCCCGCTTGCGGTTCGGATGAAAGCCCACGGTCTCGGCTGGGCGGCTCGCCGTGAGCGGGGGCGTTCGACCCCGTAGACATGCCTTGGTGTTGTAGGCGTTGACAACGGGTGTCACTGTTGGCATCATCTCCAACAGGAAGGCAACCCAGCTTCTCCTCACCCATGTTGCATACTCGGAGAGTGCCTTCGCAGAGCTGGTGCTTTGGCGGGTACCAAAGCCCCTCAAGGGTTCTGCCCACGGCTATAAGTATCGGCTTGCGTACGTAGTCGATGGGGAATGTGTGCTGCGTTACGACAATGAAACCGGCAAGGGCGATCACTGTCACTACGCTGCTCGCGAGAGCGAATACTCCTTTTCAACGCCCGAGAGGCTGATTGCCGATTTTCAGCGAGATATTAAGAGGTGGAACGATGAAAACAGTAACCCTTGAGGTTCGCGCGCCCAGCGAGGCAATGCCGGACTTCGTACAGGTATGGAAGTCTGGCAAGGCCCAGAGAAGCGCTCGTATCGCCTTCGCGACTCCTGAATTGCTCTGGAAGGTGCTGACCGCGAAGCGCTGGGAACTTTTGAAAGCGTTGTGCGGCGCTGGGCCAGTTTCCGTTCGAGAGGCGGCTCGCCGGGTGAAGCGTGATGTAAAGGCAGTTCATGGTGACATCACTGTGCTCTTAAGTGCCGGGATACTTAACAAAACGGAGAACGGACGAGTCGAGTTTCCCTTTGAAGCCGTGAAGGTCGAGTTCCTGCTTCAAGCCGCGTGACGCTGGTGACGGGGCCGAACCACGCGCGCCACTGCATCGCGGCCACGTTGGGATTCTGCTAAACCTGAAAGGACACGTTGTGGCGGCTCAGGGTGCGCTCAGCGTTAGGCTCCGCTTCCCAAATACGATATAAGATGTCATGTGGCTTAGCTGGACTTTATCCATTGGTAAGAGTCCGTCCGAGAAGTTGACGTGGGATGACACAGTTTGCGGACCATCAGGCGAAGGGAGGCCAGGTGGACAAACGCCAACGCATAGCGCAGACGATTCTCAAAATCCTTGGCCAAGCGTCGACACCGATTGAGCCACGCAAACATGCGCTCCACAATCCAGCGTTTGGGTAGGACCGTAAACCCTGTCGCGTAGGCCCCCCGCGTGACGATCTCAATC
>JABFSC010000682.1 GCA_013140885.1 Deltaproteobacteria bacterium
GTGCGGCGCACTGGGTGCCGCAAGCGATCAGGATCGTGATACAGCTCTTTCACGCCGTGCGCTTTGGGACAGATGTAGCCACGCGAGAAAGGATCGTCTTTATCGCCACGGACTGAGACAATGGCGTTGTCTGTGACCTCGATCGCGAGGCCACACGTCGCCTCACAGAACGGACAGACGCGGTGGACAATACGACGCTCGGACATGGTCCCTCTCCTTTTCTTTCTCGGTTTCCATAGAAACGCAACGCGATGCCACAGCCGTTGCCCGTCACGCGGGCGCGGCGCCGTTCACGAACCCCAGCCCAGTCGTCTTCCAGCCAAGGAGCACAAGCATCACCGGGTCGCGGACGAATGCTCGTGGGGTTTGCGCCAACTCCTCCAGCTTCTGAATCGCCTCCTCACGCACGGACTCGCGGTCCTTACTCGCCAGTAGACGCTCGTAATACAGCGTGCCGATCTGACGTTCTAGCGCTCGCGAACTCCAGTTTTGCGTGGATGCCTCCACCATATACCATGCACGGGCTCGCTCATTCTCCACGCGCGGCAGCGTCCGATAGTGTGTCCAGCTCAATTCGTGGCGCAGTGCGTCACAATTCGGATCGGTGCACAGCCTGCGCGGCCTGGCCGAGCAGGCGCAGCGTGCGGTCAAGCGAAGCGCTCCGGTTCGCGCCAGCAGGTACGGGAGTCACGAGAATTTCCGTGGCGCCCCAGGCTAGGAGTTCCTGCAAGCGCTCGGTGACACGCGCCTCGTTCCCCCAGAGCACGGTGGCGTCAATCATCCCCTCGCTCCAGGTCCCGCTTTTCGCCTCGGGAAAGCCCGCCGCGACGAACATGTTTTGATAAAACGGCAGCCGTGGGTTCATAATCTGCTCCCGCACCGCGGCGTACACTTCGGCGGCATTGTCATGCACGCAGACCGGGGCATGAGCAATCAGCGGTGGCACCGGACGACCGGCACGCGCGGCGCCGACGCGCATGGCCGGCAGTGCGACATCGCGCAAGTATGGCCCAGGACATACCCAACTGATGGCGCCGTCCGCTTCCGCTCCACACAATTCAAAGGAATCCCGTTGCAGCGCCGAGGCCATGACCGGCACGTCAAGCGGTTGGGCAATGGCGTCATGCGCCTTGTAGTAGGTGCCGTCAAAATCCACGCGGCCCTGCTGGAGTAAGGCTTTGCAGATGCGCAGATACTCGCGCAGATGTCCCAGCGGAGCGCGAAAGGGCAAGCCCATGGCCTCCATGAGCGGGCGATGGCTGGGACCAACGCCAAGGCGGAACCGCCCAGGCGCGAGATGGGCAATCACCTGGGTTTGCTGCACCGTGACGAGCGGATGGCGCGGAAAGGTCGGGACGATGGATGTCCCCAGTTTGATGCTCCGCGTCCGCACCGCCGCGGCGGCGAAGGTCGTCAGATTATCCGGGCGTGCCATGCCCGTGGTCATCCAGGCCGCCGCGATACCCAACTGCTCCGCGCGTTCGATCATCTCCAGCGCGCTCGCCACGGAATCGCTGGGGACCGCCACCCCAATCAATTGTTGTTGACTCATACGGGTCCCTCCTTTCCGGTCATGCCGATGTCATTTTTCCTGTTCTTGAAACACTTCTTTCGCCAACTGAAAGGCATTCACCGCCGTGGGGACGCCCGCATAAAACGCGATGTGCATCAGAATCTCGATGATCTCTTCCTTGCTCAGCCCCATGTTCAGCCCATTGGCGATATGCCCCTTTAATTGCGGTAGCCGTTGCATCGCCATGAGCGACGCAATGGTAATGGCACTGCGCATTTTGGGTTCGAGCCCTGGACGAGTCCAGACGCGACCAAAGAGCACCTCGGTCAGAATCTCGTCCAGCTCAGGGGCCAACTCGCCTAACGCTCCCGTGCCACCAGCCGCGCGGCTCCCCAGCAGTTTGTTACGCAACGCTAGTCCTTTTTCCAGATCAGCTTTATTCGCCATACGATAACCCTCCTTTTTCGTTTCTTTGTATTTGCAAGCGTTCAGCTTTCAGCGCTCAGCAGTCTGCCCGACAAGAAAACACCGAAGAGTGAGGCGACAGGGGTTTGCACTTGGTTGAAGAGATCGCCTTCAGGTTCCCTCTCTCCCGGATGGGAGAGAGGGTTAGGGTGAGGGGGACTCGACGATAGTCTCTTCACTCGTATGAAAACCGCTGTCATTTCTCACTCACGAGAGGTACCACGGAGCGGAGCCTCTTATTCGGCCTGGGCTCCAGCCTGGTATTGTTCGTCACTCACTTTTTCCATCCACTCGACGGCCTTACCGTTGAGATGTTCGACAATGGCAATATGTGTCATCGCCGTGGTGCCCGTCGCGCCGTGCCAATGCTTCTCATCCGGTGGGCAGCGGACCACGTCACCGGGCAGAATTTTCACAACCGGCCCGCCCCAGCTTTGCACCAGACCGCAGCCCGCTGTGACGATCAGCGTCTGCCCTAACGGATGGGTGTGCCAATGGGTGCGTGCGCCGGGCTCGAAGGTGACACTCGCGGCGAACATGCGGGCCGGAGCGGGTGCCTGGTACAGGGGGTCAATGCGAACCGTGCCGGTAAAATACTCGGACGGTCCTTTGCCCGAGGGCTGTGAGCCATTACGTTTGATGTCCATGATGTGCCTTCCTCCTTTGGTCGTAAGCGTTCAGCTATCAGCGCTCAGCGCTCAGCAATCAGCCAGACAAGAAAACACCGAAGATTGAGTCTAACTGCTTACACGAGAGGTTCTACGGTGCGGATCATCCGAGTTTTGCTGAAAGCTGATAGCTGACGGCTGAATGCTTCCCTTTTTTATCTGATGTCTGCTTCATCTCATACGTATTGTCCGCGTCCAGTCCCCCGATCGGGAACTGCAATGGTGATCCGTGGCATCTTGGTGCTCCTCCCCGCGACCGTCGTACTAAGCGGATGGAATCGAGTCAAGCGAACGCAACAGGGGGTATACAAATCATGGCTGCTCTGATGGAGTCTCCCGCGCCTCACTTCGCGTGAAAGAGCAGGGGACATGTTGAGTGTACGACTATGACAGGAAAAGTTGCGTTAATTACCGGTGGAACGTCAGGCATTGGCAAAGCCACGGCTCAGGCGTTTGTGCGTTCAGGCGCGAAGGTCGTGATCTGCGGACGGAATGCCGAACGTGGACAGGAAGTCGTCACCGAGCTGAAGGCCATGCCGGGTGACGCCCTGTTCGTCAAAGCCGATGTCTCAAAAGCCGTGGAAGTGGAGGCATTGGTTGCGACCACCGTTTCCACCTATGGGCGCTTGGATTATGCCGCGAACATCGCTGGCATCGGCGCGTATGCCACTACCGTCGAGTGCACGGAAAAATTGTGGGACCTCATCATGCGGGTCAATGTCAAAAGCCTCTGGCTGTCGATGAAATACGAGATTCCACACATCCTCAAACAGGGCGGCGCGATTGTGAACATGTCCTCGATCACAGGGCTCGTCGGTCTTGTTGGTCAGCCCGCCTACGCGGCCAGCAAACACGCGATCATCGGGCTGACCAAAACCGCCGCGTTGGAGTACGCGAAATCCGGCATTCGCATCAATGCGATCTGCCCCGGCAGTATTCTCACGCCGATGCAGGACCCGGTGATTCAGGGTGATCCCGAGATCGAAGCCCAGATTGGCGCGCGCCACCCCATCGGACGCATGGGCACAGCGGAAGAAGTCGCCGCCGCGATTCACTGGTTATGCTCGGATGCCGCGTCCTTCGTCACTGGGGCTGCGATGACTGTCGATGGCGGCTACGTGGCGCAATGAGGAGCAACGGGGGCTGGCGGTGATGGCGAGCCCGACGGAGTGATTCCGCGGGCTGCGTAAGGCATCTTCGCGGTCTCGCAGAGATGTGCTGTCGTGCGTTGTCAGCTTACGCCACCATCATCGCGTCGAAGCCCTTCCAGAAGAAATGCGCGAGCGTCCGCGCTTCCGCCAGAAACTCCTCTTCGCGCCCCGTGCCTGTTACGAAATGATCGATCACGCGATGCCCCGCCTCGCCATGCTCCTTGTCGGCTTCATAGTGGACCGTGAAGAAGCGCAGATGCTCCACGCCAATGCCGTAATGCCGCTCCATTCCTTCCCACAGCATCCGATAGGCTTCGACCTCGATTTCTTCCATCAGGCCAATCGCGCCGATGAAATGCGGCTTGAGCCGCAGGAGCCGATACATGCAGCCGTTGAAGGCCATCGCGTCGGATGACGCAATCGCTTGCACCAACT
Organism: Deltaproteobacteria bacterium; assembly: GCA_013140885.1. GTDB lineage: Bacteria > Desulfobacterota > Binatia > Bin18 > Bin18 > JABFSC01. The sequence goes on from JABFSC010000682.1 coordinate 4,233, forward strand.
GAGTTTTAGGCAGTTCCAGCCCGCCTTCCCACAACTCGAAGAGCAGATCACAGTGACCCGCCGTCTTGCTGTAGATGCCGAGCGCCTCTTCGGCGAAACTTTTCGCGGCCCCGCGCGCCGACGAGCCGGGGGCGATATCCTGCATGCGCAGAAACACACTGGCGGCGAGCGGCGCGGAGTCGCGCACGGTCATTTCGTAGTGCTGGATGGGATAGCCCGCGAGCTGGGCGCGGGTCGCCTTGCCCTGATTGACCAGCTTGACGTACGGATGCTGATCGAGCCGATGCTCGGCCACAATCTTGTTGATCTCAGCGTGAAAAGTCGCGGTGTCCATGACGGTACCTCCTTTAGTTAATGAACTGCTTTTAGTGCTCTAAACGTACGAGTCTTGAGTAGCGAAGTCAGATTGTTGATGCGCACATATTCGTCCAGTTCCGCCGACTCCGCGGGCGTGAGGTGACCAGAGCGATTCATTTCCAAGAGAGCGCTGATTCGTTCTTGCATCGCCGTGGTCATCTTGAATTTGAGGATGGCTTCGGGGGAAGGCGCGTGCGCGAGAAATTCCAGAACATACTTGTACACCTCAGTAACCGGAGGAGGCGAAGGCTCCGGCCAGAGCGCAAGTTCTTTTGACAATCGCGCCCTGACTTCGTCGAGCCGCTCACTCAGCCATTCGGGAACTTCAATAGTGATCTGTGGCATCTTGGTGCTCCTCTCTATGACCGTCGTACTGAGCAGACGGAATCGAGTCAAGCGAATGTCCGGGGTTATCACCCGCGTGTCGAAGTGTGATAGCTTTCCGGGACCATGCCAACTCTCTCTCAACAAGCCCGCCAAGCGCTCAGTGAACTAGAGACGCATCCCCACAAGAAGTTTGGGCAAAATTTCCTGACCGATCCCACTGTCGTGAGCCGCATGGTGCAGGCGGCCACCATTCAGCCGACCGACACCGTGCTGGAGATCGGTCCAGGGTTGGGGGTCTTATCCGACCTGCTGGCCGAAACTGCTGGCCGTCTGTATCTCGTGGAAGTCGATCCCGTGCTGGCCGACCGTTTGCGCGCGCGCTTCGCCCAACAGGAGAGCGTCCACATCGTGACCGCCGATTTCCTGGAGCTGGATATCGCCGCCACCTTCGCTGAGTCGCCAATTCGCGTGATCGCCAGTCTGCCCTATAACGTGGCGACGCCGATGCTCTTCCGTTTACTGGAGCATCGTCGCCAATTTCCCACCGCGACAGTGATGCTGCAAAGAGAGGTCGCCGAGCGGCTGTCGGCCAAAGCGGACACCTCGGAGTATGGCGCGCTGTCGGTGATGATCCAACTCTACGCGACGGTGACGAAAGTGGCCACGGTTCAGCCGGGCAGTTTTTTCCCCTCCCCCAAAGTGCAATCGCAAATCGTGAATCTGGTTTTTCAGGATACACCACGCGTCGATGTGCGCGAGGTCGCGGTGTTTCGCCGCGTGGTGAAAGCGGCCTTTGGCCAACGCCGCAAGACGCTGCGCAATGCGCTGAAGGTGACGGGCTATGGCGATCTTGAAGGACTGAGTGTCCGCAGTGGCATTGATTTTCAGCGACGTGGAGAGACCTTGAGTCTGGAGGAGTTCGCGAGGTTGGCGAATATGATGGAGGAGGAACAAGGAAATATCGCTTGATCCCCCTCACCCTACCGCGGTTCTCGTGCGAGTGAAGAGCTTATCGGCGGTCCCCCTCACCCTAGCCCTCTCCCATCCGGGAGAGGGAACTTTCGGAGCCCTCTCCCTTTGTGCCAATGTCTGGCTCGGAGAGGGTAGCGTGAGGGGGATTTCAGGAGGAAGCTGGGATTCTCGCTGGTCATTCCAGCCGACCTTCTATACAAAAGGACGGCATGACAGACACGAAAAAGGAGGACTCACAGATGGCGAATTGGTTTACCGGAAAGGTCGCGCTCGTGACGGGCGGTAGCTCAGGCATTGGGCGGGCCTCGGCTCTGGCATTCGCGCGCGAGGGCGCGAAGGTCGTGGTGGCCGATGTCACGGTCGAGGGTGGCGAAGAGACCGTGGCGTTAATCAAGAAAGCGGGTGGGGATGCGCTCTTTGTCAAAGCGGATGTGGCCAAGGCCGCCGAGGTCGAAGCGCTCATCAACAAAACCGTGGCGACCTACGGGCGGCTCGATTGCGCCCACAACAATGCGGGAATTGAGGGCCCCGGCGCGACGACGGTCGATTATAAGGAAGAGGCGTTTGACCGGGTACTCGCGATCAACCTCAAGGGTGTGTGGCTGTGCATGAAGTATGAAATCCCGCAGATGCTCAAGGTCGGCGCGGGGGCGATTGTGAATACCGCGTCCACGGCGGGGTTGGTCGGGTATCCGCGCGGGTCGGCGTATGTCGCGAGTAAACATGGTGTCGTGGGGCTCACCAAGACCGCGGCGCTGGAATATGCGAAAACCGGCGTGCGCGTGAACGCGGTGTGTCCGGGCGCGGTCGATACGCCGATGATGGGGCGGATCACCGGTCATAAAGCCGAGCGCGCGGCGCGCATGGCGTCGTCGGAACCGATTGGTCGCATGAGCGCGCCAGCGGAGATCGCCGAGGCCGTCGTCTGGTTGTGTTCGGATTCCGCCTCGTTCGTGACCGGACTCGCGATGGCCGTGGATGGTGGGATCACCGCCGTGTAACCGTCCGCTCAAAGAGAAAAAATTCAGTTCAGTAAGGAAGGATGCGACAATGGAAAAACGTTCACTGGGCGTAGCAGGGCTCGACGCCAGCGTGGTTGGCTTGGGCTGTAACAACTTCGGCATGAAGATCGACCTCGCCGCGACACGGGCGGTGCTCGACACGGCGCTTGACGCGGGGATCAACTTTTTCGATACCGCCGACATTTATGGCAACAAGCAATCCGAGGACTTTATCGGCCAAGTGCTTGGCCCACGCCGGAAAGAGATCGTGCTCGCGACCAAGTTTGGTGGCGCGGGCTGGATGAGCCGCAAGAGCGGTAAACCGTGGGGCACGCGGGAATATATCGTGCAATGCTTGGAGGATAGTCTGCGCCGCCTGCGCACCGATTGGGTTGATCTCTATCAGTATCACTTCCCCGATCCCAACACGCCGCTTGAGGAGACTCTGGCGGCGCTTGATGAGGTCGTGCGGCAAGGGAAGGTGCGCGCCGTCGGTTCCTCGAATCTTTCGGGTGAGCAGATTGCCCAAACCGAGGCATACTCGGCCCAGCACAAGAGCACGCGTTTCGTGACCGCGCAAAATGAATGGAGTTTGCTCAAGCGTGACATCGAACGCGATGTGATTCCCGCCTGTGACAAGTATCGGGTTGGACAATTGCCTTTTTTTCCGCTGGCCAGTGGCATGCTGACTGGGAAGTATCGTCGCGGCGCGGAGCTGGTGGCGGGGTCTCGTCTTGCGACGTTTGACTTCGCGAAACCCCTGGCTTCGGATGACAATTTCACCAAGATCGAAGCGTTGCAGAGCTTCGCGGAGAAACGTGGGCATACGTTGCTTGAGTTGGCGATGTCGTGGCTGACCTCACATCCGTGCGTGACCTCGGTCATCGCCGGAGCGACGACGCCGGAACAGGTGCGCGCGAATGCCACAGCGGCGAGCTGGAAGCTGTCGGCGGCGGAAATGGCCGAGGTGGATAAGTTGGTGCCGTTGGCGGCGGCGTAGAATAAGGAAGGGGATTTTCTTGATCCCCCTCACCCTAACCCTCTCCCAGCCGGGAGAGGGACTTCCAGAACCCTCGGTGCCCTACAACTTCTGCGACCGAATATAGCGCTGATAAATCTTCGGCAGTTGCGCTGGGAGTGACAGCATATCCTCGATAATCATGTAGCGCGCCGGCGCGCACATCTCACGCAGATAATCGCGCCCGGCTTTATCGACCGTCAAGCAAAAGGAAAGAATCCCGTTTCTCTCCGCTTCCCGTAGCGCCATCATCGTGTCGCGGACGCCGTAGGTGTTGGAATGCTTGTCCGGTCCGTAGTCCATATCTTCAGGACACCCATCGCTCAGCAGCACCAGGAATTTCGCCCGCGATGAGAGCGCTCGCAACTGTCGGATGCCATGCCGCACCGCCGCTCCCATCCGCGTGCTGCGCTGTGGCGCGAGTCCACCGATCCGACTCCTCACATCGTGCGAGAGCGGTTCCGCGAAGGTCTTTACTGGATAGATGTCGATGTCGCGCCGTCCCGCGCTGGAGAATCCGTAGATGGCGTAGGTATCGCCAATCGTGTCGAGCGCGGCGGACAGCAGGACGAGCGCCTCCTTCATAATGTCGATCACGCGAGCACCCTGCGCACCAGAGTCAGCAGGGGCGGCGATCAGCGTATCGGTCGAGGCGCTCAGGTCCAATAAGAACAACGCCGCCACATCCCGCTCGACGGGGAGCCTGGCGGAATACAGTTTCCCAGAGTGGGTGTTGCCGGTGTGATGATCCACGCGCGCGGTGATGGCCGCGTCGATGTCGATCTCCTCGCCATCCTCCAAGCCTTTGACATGCCGGTAGAGACGTGGGCGCAATCGTTGAAACTCGCGCTTGATCTCTGGCGTGAGGTCCGCGTAGGTGGCCAGGGTGCGGGAGAAAAACGCGCCATCATCGCCGATCATCGGAATTTCCTGGACTTGGCACCACTGCGAGCGGTAGTCCTCAATAAGATAATCCCACTCATCATAGAGATAGTGGCGCCCGCGCGTGGCCGGACGCCGACGTCTGGGCTTGTGTTTGGCCTCTTCCGTCGCCTCCGGGTCTTGCGCGGCTTGCGGGTCCGCGTCGAGAGAGAGCACCACTGCGGCTTTGCGACGGCGCATGCCTTTTCTCTCGCCAGATGAGGCGCGCGCGGCGGCCAGGAGTTTCCGTAGCGTGCTTTGCGCTTCCAGTGAAAGCGAGATGGTGTCGGGTTCGTCCAGCTCCACGGTATCCTCGAACATCGCTCCCTCTTGAAACATATCTCCCGACATTGCGGGTTCGAGCTGCGACCAGTCCGAGGGCGCGGGTGCGGAACCTGGGGCGGAGAGGAATATCTGAAGTTCCGTGGCCAAGAGCAGCGCGTCATACGCCGATGCGTCGGGCGTGAGTTCTTGCCAGAGGGGGCGCGGAATGCGCGGGAGCACCTCGGCTAAGGCTGGTGGCATGAGATCAGTTAAGGAGGCCGCCCAGGCGAGGTCGTCGCGCAATCCGCGATATTGCGTCGCGAGGCGGTGGCCAATCCGCCGCGTTTCAATGAACAGAAATAACGCTTCGATTTGCTCCGGGCGTGGGAAGAGTTGAAAGTACGAGGAGAGGTCGTGCGGTGGAGCGTCGTCGGCTGGCAGTAAATTGTGGACGAAGGTTGGCAACAGCGGCCACAAGCGCTCGAACGACATCTCGTAGGTGCCAAACGCGATCCGTCCGGCTTGGTGCGCGGCGAGCACGCGGTACAAGCGAAAATTCTCTTCGTAAGTGGGAAAGGTCTCAATCCGCGCGGGCAACGGCAACGCGGCATCGGCGGTTTCGGGCAGCAGCGGGGGAAAGGTCAGGTGCGCGGTTTCAGTGATACCGACCGCGTCGCCGCAGAGCATGTGGATGTACTTGAGTAAGATGGCGTAGACATCACTCAACGTGACCGCCGGGGTGACCCCGCGCAGCAGGAGCAGACTGGTGCGCGATTCAAGCGCGAAGAACGCTTCGCCGGCGTGGGGATTTTTCTCCGCGATGGACTCCCCGGCGGCGATCCAGGCTTTAATGCCTTCTTCGCCCACCTCTTCGTATGCCCGTGCGAGAATCCGCAGGAGTCGCGCCACGCCGGCTGGGAAAATTTGCGACATCTGCGCGATGCGCTCAAGCAGTGACGTTTGACTTGCTGGCGAGAGCGAACGGAGCGTGGGCGCGAGAAAGGGGACGACCGCGGGCAGTGGTTCGGGATCAAAGGAGACGGCGGCTTGCAGGATGCGCAGCAGGGGAGGGCGGAGGTGCGTGGGAAGAATGAGCAAGCTGAGCGGCAGGGAGCGATACAACGCGGCTCCGACTTGTGGGGTACGATACGCCGCGGTCCGCACCAGTCGATAGAAGCTGATGCGTTCCGTCTCACTGAGATCGGCAAAGCCCGGTGGAAGATGTGAGAAGAGTTGCGTGTCCGCTGAACGGAGATCGCGACTCACGCGCGTCCATTCGCCGATTTCCTTGGTAACGAGCGTGGCCAGCAAGATGGGGGTGGCGTTGAGGAAGACGCTGAGTTCCCCGTTTGGTGCCGCCGCCGAGTGGCCGCCAAAGGATTGGAGCCCTTGCGTCACCCACTCGCGTAATGCCCCACTGTCCACCCACCTCTGGAGTATTTCCGCGTCCATACGCGCGAGAACCTGCTGGAGTTCTTCTTGGTGATGGGCAGAGAACCCGTCGAATGATGCCAGTAGCTGTGTGAGATTGAGATTTTTCACGCACGCAGCTTAGCGAGATTTGGGAAGCGGATATAGAGGTTGCGGACAAGGGGTGCTTTGGCGTATGTGCGCAAGGGCGGTTTGGCATGAATGGCGAGTGGAGAATGTGAGATTTGCCGCAGTCGTATTATAGTCAGTCAAGAAGTGCTCGGAGGACTCGTTGATGATTCAAGTCACCCTAGAGGACATACAACAAGACTTATCAACCTACTTGCGGCGCGTCGAAGCTGGGGAGACGCTGGTAATCGTCCGCGCCGGAAAACCAGTCGCGGAGGTCAAGCCGGTTTCCCCGCGCCTTGAGGCGCTTCGTCCCTATGGATTATGCGCGGGCGAGTTTTTGGTGCCAGATGACTTTGATGCCCCTCTTCCAGAGGACATTCTCAACGCATTCGAGGGGAAATGAAATTCCTTCTTGATACCCACGTGTTTCTCTGGTTTCTCAATGGGGATGGCCGGTTACCAGCCGTGTGGCGCGACACGATTCGTCAGCCACATCACGAGGTTTTTTTGAGCGTGGTGTCCCTGTGGGAAACGATTATTAAGTACCGTTTGGATAAGTTGCCATTGCCCGAATCCCCCGAAAGGTATCTGCCCGCCCAGCGAGAACGGCATCAGATCGCCAACTTGCCACTTGACGAAGCCAGTGTAAAACAGCTCGCGACACTTGCCCCGATTCATCGTGATCCGTTTGATCGCATGTTAATCTGTCAAGCAATTGAGCATGGGTTGACAATCATCACGGTGGACGAGGTGTTTCGATCATACCCCGCCTTGATTTTAGACTACCCCTAGCCATCCCGTCACAGGACCGCCTTCCGTGCATATCGAGGACGTGATTCAAGTCGCTGGAGTCATCGACCAAGCCGAGGCGGACCTGCTGGTGAAGTCCGGTGTCCACTATCTTGGCTTTCCACTCCGGCTGCCTGTTCACCAGGAGGACCTGAGTGAACGAGAAGCTGCCGCCGTTATTCGTGCACTCCAACCGCCGACTCGCGGCGTGCTCATCACATACCTCAGTCGAGCGAGTGACATCGCGGAGTTTTGCGCCGCGCTCGGCGTTTCGGTGGTGCAACTACATGGGGATGTTGCAACCTCCGAGCTACGGAGCCTCAAGGAACACCACCCGCAGTTAACGCTCATCAAGAGCCTGGTGATTGGACTGCATCCAGTGGAGCAATTGCTCGAACTGGTGGAGCGCACGGCACCCTACGTGGATGCCTACATCACCGACACGTTTGACCCGACGACTGGAGCCGCTGGTGCCACCGGTAAAACGCATGACTGGCGCGTGAGCAAGCGCTTCGTTCAATACGCGTCGCGCCCGGTGATTCTTGCTGGTGGCCTACATCCTGGCAATGTGCGCGATGCGATCCTGGAGGTTCAACCCGCAGGGGTTGATGCCCATACCGGCCTGGAAGATAGAACGGGACGAAAGAGCGAGGAGAAAGTGCGGGAATTCGTCAGCGAAGCGCGGGAAGCCTTTCGCCTTATTCATGGAGCTGTGGGGTAATGAAGACACGTATAATGGCGCCCGGATGCAACGGCGTGAAACCTGGAGTGTCCGTGGCTTTGATGAAGCGTTTTCTGGAGTGAGCCCGCATTTACACCCGCGCGGAGGCTTGGTGAATTGCGTGCTCTCCACGCTTACGGATGATGATGCGTACCGGCATGCCGATCTTGACGTTCGCGACGTCGGTATCAATCACATTGGTCGTGATCTCTGGTCCTTCTTCCAAAGCGACCACCGCCACGACGTAAGGGAGGCGTTCCTTGAAATAGGGGTGATACGGTTTGTCAAAGACGATGAAGGTGCGCACCGTTCCTCGTCCCGAAGCCGGTCCCCACGTCAGCGCTTGCGCATTGGCACCACAGCGAAGACACGCTTGTGAGCGTGCGTAAGAAGCTCCGCACGTACATCGCGCCAGCATGAAAGTGCCCGCATCCAGCGCATCCCAAAACGGCTGGTCTTCGACCGACACGACACGGCTGGGAGGCTGAGGTGTGGTTTGGGGGTCTTTCTCACTCATGGTTTTCTCCACAGACCATCAGTCTACAGCGAAAATCGCCGCGGACTGCGCTAGTCCCGCACCGGTGATCCCCACATTGGTGACGAGCGCGGTGCGCGCACCTGGCACTTGCGTGGGGCCACCCTCACCGCGCAGTTGGCGGATACCTTCGGCCACGTGGGTAAACCCTTGAACATACCCCCATGAATGCAGCGTGCCCGATGTATTACAGGGGCGTTTGGAGTTCCACCGTAAGTTCCCAGCCCGCACCCAGTCCGCCGCTTCCCCAGGGCCGCACACTCCGTAGGCTTCCAGTTGCAGCGCGATCATAATCGTGAACGCATCGTAGAACTGAAACACGTCAATATCTTCAATCTTGAGTCCCGCGGTGCCAAAGGCGCGACTCCGGGCCGGTTCGGCGTTGAGCGTGGATGGGCCGAGCATGGTGTTCGAGCCTCGCGCGTACCCTTGGCCGACTTCATGGTCGGTACCAAAACCCAAAAGATTGACTGGCTTGGTTTTTAGGTCGCGTGCCCGTTCAGCGGTGGTGACAATGAAAGCAATCGCGCCGTCGGTCACCAGACAGTAATCTAGCAAATGCAGCGGCCTGACGATGAACGGCGAATTCTGATGGTCATCAACGGTAATTGGGCGCTTGAACATGTAGGCATCGTCGCGCGGCACTGCGTTGGCACGCAAGGCAACCGCGATCTCGCCGAGATCGGCGGAGGACTTACCGTATGTATGCAGATAGCCTTGAGCCATCATCGCGGCCTGCGCGCCGGGGGAGAAGAGGCCGAAGATCGCATGCTGGTTCTTCTCACCTTCACCCACGGTGACTGCTTGTGAGCGCGCATTGGTCGCATGCACGCACATCACATATTCCGCCGTGCCCGCGGCGATCATGCCGATGGCGGCGATGAGCGTGAAGATGCCGGTCGCGCCGCTTGAATCCACTTGCAGCGTGGAGTTCGTGCCCAGGCTGGCGCGGCTCGCGGCCATGCCAGAGGTGCGCTCGCCAAAGCCAGGTTGGTAGATGTAGCCGTTGACCTGACTCCGGTTGAGGCCGGAATCGCGTAAGGCGAGTTCCACCGCGTCCCAGGCGAGCTTCTCGGCGCTGGTGCCAGAAATGACTCCTTGTGGAGTCACGCCGAGACCAGAGATCGCGTACTTTTGCATGGTGACACAACCTTTGGGGAGCGTTCAGCGATCAGCTGTCAGCAAAACTGAGGAAAATGAGATGCTTCCTCCGCGTTTTCCTGTCTGGCTGACCGCTGATAGCTGATCGCTGACGGCTATCCTTGCTTCTGGGCATCAAACGCGGCCTTGAAGTCGCGCGTGTACAACGTGGCCAGCACCTTGAAGTCATCGTCCAGTACATCGAATTACGCATCGGTCTCGCCGCGCACGCTGTAGTGCAGCACGCAACCGTTGGCACCACCGCCTTCGCGATGCGCGTCGCCTGGTTGGCTGGAGGTATATCTGCCGACTGGGCGCACCTCACGAACCTTCCCGTTGGCTTCATAAATAATATG
>JABFSC010000288.1 GCA_013140885.1 Deltaproteobacteria bacterium
GGGGACGGGGGGAGGGTTACAGGGAACGGTTCCGAAGTCTCCCCCCCTGTAACCCGCCCCCTGTACCCTGTCCCCATTTTATCGTGAAGGGAGTTATCCATGCCTCGCCCAATTGATGTGAACGCCGACTACTATCAGATTGAAGAACTACTGACCGAAGAAGAACGGATGGTGCGCGATGTGGCACGCCGGTTCGTGGACGAAGAGTTCATGCCGCGCGTCCAGCGCTGCTTTCGTGACAACACCTTTCCCATGGAACTCGTGCCCCGCTTGGGACAACTCGGATTCCTGGGCATGACGCTCCCTACCCAGTATGGCTGCGCGGGCATGAACAATATCGCCTACGGGCTCGTGAGCCAGGAACTGGAACGCGGCGATAGCGGGCTGCGGTCGTTCGCGAGCGTGCAATCGTCACTGGTCATGTACCCCATCTATGCGTTTGGCTCGGAGGCCCAGAAAAGTTTTTGGCTCCCACGACTGGCGAAAGCCGAGGCGATTGGCTGTTTCGGCCTGACCGAGCCGGACTTTGGCTCGAACCCCAGCGGCATGCTCACCCGCGCCAAGAAGGAGAAGGGCGGCTACGTGCTCAACGGCACCAAACGGTGGATCACCAATGGGTCGATTTCCGATGTCGCCGTGGTGTGGGCGAAACTTGAACAGGACGGAAAAGATGTCATTCGTGGCTTCATCGTCGAGAAAGAGCGCAAAGGGTTCACGCGGCTGGAGATCGAAGGCAAGTTCAGCTTCCGCGCGTCGATCACGTCCGAGTTGATCTTCGAGGATTGTTGGATTCCCGAAGAGAACCTCATGCCAGGGACTGGTGGGCTCAAATCTCCCCTGATGTGTCTGACCCAAGCCCGTTACGGCATCGCTTGGGGCGCCACGGGCGCGGCCATTGCGTGCTATGAGAGCGCGGTAGACTACGCGCGCCATCGCGTGATGTTCTCACGCCCAATCGGTGGCTATCAACTCGTGCAGGCCAAGCTAGTGGCGATGATTACCGAGATCACCAAGGCGCAACTGCTCTCCTATCGGCTGGGGAAACTCAAGGATGCCGGGAAGATGCGACCCGAACAGGTGAGCATGGCCAAGATGAACAACGTCTCCACCGCGCTGCACATCTCGCGTGTTGCCCGCGATATTTTGGGGGCCAATGGCATCACCGATGAGTATCCGATTATTCGCCACTTGCTGAACCTTGAGACCGTGAACACCTACGAAGGAACCGAGGATATTCATCGGCTCACGATCGGACGCGACATCACGGGGCTCAACGCTTTTGAATGAGATGCGTGCTCGGCATGCTCGCGACAATCCCCTCTCCCGGCTGGGAGAGGGCCAGGGTGAGGGGGATCAAGCAATCGGGCTCCTTCCTCCCTACGACACCGAAACTTTCGATGTCACCATTGGTGCTCTTTCGCTCTCGCTCCTGCGCGTGAAAGACCTTGAACGCTGGGTGGATCGTGAAGCATTGTTGCGCGATGACACGGAAGAGCCACCGTACTGGGCGCATCTGTGGACCGGAGCGCTGACGTTGACGCGCTATCTTGAAGCACGAGTCGATTGCCGTGAGATGACCGTGCTTGATCTCGGCTGTGGACTGGGACTGACTGGGATAATCGCCGCACGCAAAGGGGGACAAGTGGTGTTCGCCGATAAAGAGCCCGCGGCGCTGGCATTCGCGGCAGCCAACGCGCGCCGCAATGCGTGCCGCGACTGGGAGACGCGCTCACTGGATTTCACCCGTGACGTTCTCGATCAACAGTTCATGCTCATCTTGGGCGCGGAGATTCTCTATGATCGACCAACGTTCCCACAGTTGGTGACTTTTCTGCGACAGCATCTAGCACCACACGGAAGAGCCCTGCTCGCCGATGCCAAGCGGACCAACACCGCCGAGTTTTACACGCTTTTAGAAAATGCTGGGTTGCAATGGCGACAGGAAGAGATTGCTGAACGGGAGGGCACCTTGCCTCTGCCTGTGAGTCTGGTGACCGTGTACACACCGGAAGACCCGTATCAAGGAAAAAGCGCATGGTGACCAACCGCACGATCCACACGGTGATGACCGCGTTACGCGAAGCCGCTCCCGGATGGTCCGCGCCGGTGGTGACACAAATGGCCTCGTTATCACGTGATCCGTATCAAGTGCTCATCGCCTGTCTGCTCAGTCTACGCACCAAGGATGAAACGACCGGTCCCGCCGCGCGACGGTTGTTCGCCTTGGCTTCAACCCCGCACGCAATGCTGACGCTGACCAAGACCCAGATAGAGAAAGCGATTTATCCGGTCGGCTTTTACAAGACTAAAGCGCAGACACTGCTCGACATCTCGCGCACGTTGGTGGAGCAGTATGAAGGCCGCGTCCCGGACGAGATCGACGAATTGGTGAAGTTCAAGGGAGTTGGTCGCAAGACCGCGAATCTGGTCGTGACGCAGGGGTTTCAGAAGCCGGGTATCTGTGTGGACACCCACGTGCACCGCATCTCGAATCGCTGGGGATATGTCGAGACCAAAACCCCCGAAGAAACCGAGATGGCGTTACGTGCCAAGCTGCCACAACCATACTGGATTGAGATCAACGATCTGCTCGTGGCGATGGGGCAAACGATTTGTCACCCGACCTCGCCAAAATGCAGTCTCTGCCCCATCGAGAAACACTGCGCGAAAATCGGGGTCATGCGCAGCCGGTGAGAAAGTATTGCGTCCATGCTTGTCCTGACAGTGCCACCACCTCAGCGATTACCTGTTCGACTGTCATGGCCTTCCTTTCCTTCCGTCGTGCCCTCCCCCAGACTTCTCCGGCTACATAATGCAGTTGCTCACAGGACACGGTGCTCACAGGCAGAGAGAAGACTGGGAAAGTGATCACTCCTCCTCGCTCAGTTCAATCTCCTCTGGTGGTATCCAATGCATGGCACCATCTCGCCATTCCACCACTGGATTGCCGGCGTGCTTATGGTGGCGGAGCGCCTCACGCACCGCCGTTGCCAGGGCGCGATCAATCGGGGTTCCTTCTGCAAAAGCGCGATCAATCGGATCACGTATCTCTTCACTCATTATGAGCCTCCACTATTTCAGTCCACAGGCGGGGTTGCACTACCGAGATCCGCTCCCGCCTTTCCCCGCGCGCCAGCAACCGGGGACGGCGCCCAGAATTATCATAGAATCGCCAGGTGGAAGCGAGGGGTTGGTATAAGGTAAAGAAATTCTTCACGCATCGGGAATACCGTCGCCTGATGGTCTCTGCTGGGACATCATGCCCACCCACACGCACGCGCTCTTGGACTCTGGCCACAGCGAAGTCCGCACTTGGCAACCACAAAAAGATCAGATGAAACGCATATCCCCTTTGCATCCACTCTGTAATCCGCGGTGCGAACATGCGGCTCGCCAACGTGGTCTCGAAAGCAAAACTCTGCCCTTGTGAAGCAAGCTGGCGGAGGCGTGTCAGCATAATACGTCCAGCTTCGAGTGCCGCACGTTCAGGCGAGAAGGCGGACAGACCTCGGGCGATGGTGTCAGCATTGACAAATTCTAAGACCCCCAGTTGTCCACGGAGCACCGCGGGTGCAGCCGTCGATTTCCCCGCACCATTTGGCCCGGCAAGCACAACGAGATGTGATCGGCGTCCAGGTTGTGGCGTCCCACTCTCATGTGGTTCCATGCGCTTCCCCCAACTCCGCCAACAATGCCTTCGCCTCCTGCAAATCCTTGGTGTCAAACCCTTCGGTGAACCAGCCGTAGATGTTGGCCAGTATCTGCCGGGCTTCTTGTTGCTTGCCCTGTTGCTGCCACAGCTGCGCCAGGCTCATCACGGCGCGCAGTTCGAGCGATTTGGCTTGTTGCTTTTGGGCGACTTCGATGGCTTTGAGAAAACACGCTTCAGCTTCTGACTGAGGCTCTAGGCTCTGGGCTCTAGGCTCTGGATTTTCTGATTTTTGACTTTTGCCCTTTGACTTTTGACTTTTGATTTCCTGCGCTAGCCGGAGTTCGCCCTTAATCCGCCACAACTCCGCCTCGTAAAACCGTTCCTCGGTCCGGTCCACAAACGCCAACGCCTCGGCCACGGTCGCTAGTCCTTCTTCGACCTGTCCGTCTTTCAGATATGCTTCGGCCAGTAAGCCAAGAAAATATGACTGGAACACCTCTGCCCCAGTGTCTCGCATCGCCGCGATCCCCCAGCGTATCTGCTCAATCCCGTCTGTAGCGTGCCCGTGCTCCGCCACGGCTCGTCCGCGATAGATCGTGCACTGTGCAACCCAGAACGGGAATCTTTGCTCAGTCGCGAGGACGATCCCCGCTTCAGCCTGCTCTTGTGTTTGGTTCCATTCCCGGCGGTATTGATGCGCAACGGTTGCCAGACAGAGGGCATAGGCGAGACTGAAGGGATGGGCGAGCCCGTGGGCGAG